>NZ_JBSHBP010000046.1:0-69536 GCF_053612065.1 Streptomyces sp. NPDC054765
TGGCCGCGATGATGCCCGACGTCGGCGAGACCAGCTTCGGGCTGCTCGCCCAGGCACCGCCGAGCGACCTGGGCGCATGCATGATCGGTGACATCGCCGGCACCACCACGATCGACCCGACCCGGGCCGGTGAGCTGTTCCACGGCCGGCTCGATACGGACCGGCAATTGCGTCACGTCACCGAGTTGGTCCCCCAGGTCATGGCAGCCGGCCACCGGGGAACCCGGCCCGCTTGCGGCGGGTCCGCCGGTTCGCCGCGTCGCGTCCGGCGGCCTCCTCGGCCAGGAGGACGCGGACGACCTCGGCCGGGTCCCAGCGTTGGGCCTTGGCGGTGGGGATCAGGTCGCTCAACGCCCGTCGCAGGTGCGGGAGTTTGAGCCGCTTGGTGAGCTCGATGGCTTCGGCCAGCGGGTCGCCGTGGGCGCCGGTGATGGTGCGGATCGGGGTGGCCATCAGTGCTCGTCCTTGTCGCTGGTGATGCCGAAGCTGGACCAGGCGGAGGTGCCCGGCTGGAGGCTGTGCTGCTCGGTGGCCCGGGTGGGCTCGACGGTTTCCAGGCCGGCCTGGTAGGTGAGGATGGAGATCAGGTCGTTCTCCGCGAACCGGCCGGCGATCGCCGCGGTGCCGAGCGCCCGGTCGACCTCGGCGACGGAGTGGAGCTTGGCCAGGGCGACGGCCTCTGCCATCTTCGGCTTGAGCCGTCGGGCCCCGGAGGTCGCGGCCTCCCATGAGCCAGGAGGCGGCGCCGGGACCGAGGGCGAGGAAAGCAGCCTCCTGCGCGGTGGTTGCCCGAGGAGTGCGGTCGGCGTCCTTGTTCTCCCGCGGCGGGTAGTGCTCGTCCTTGATCGAGGGATGGCCCGGGGCCGAGCGGTCGTGCCGGGCGACCTCGACGGGCCCGTCCTCGCCAACGGCGGTGACGATCAGCTCGTCGCCGTGGAAACGGGCCCAGACCCGGGTGTCGACCAGCTCGTGCGGGACCGAATAGCGCACTCCCTCAGCGGAGATGGTGGACTCCCAGTTCACCCGCCGCGTGGTGCCGAACGCGACCGTGAACGGTTCCTTCGGCAGCGGATGGAGCCGCTGCCGCTCTTCGAGCAGGGCCTCGGCGGGGCGGCGCCGACTCTGGCGGTGGACGCGGTCGTTGACCGTGTCGCAGAACTCCCGTCAGGCCGCCTTCAGTTGTCCCATCGTCTTGTACTGGGGCAGCAGGTTCGCCGAGGTGGGCACCAGGTCCGCCTTCGCCAACGGTGCGACCAGCCACCGCTGAACGTAGAGGAGGACCCAGTTCCCGTCCGCGTCGATATGCCGCTCGACGGCCTTGAGCATCAGCTCGTGGTCCACGCTGTCGAAGAACGCCCGGATGTCGAGATCGACCACCCAGTCGCTCCGCCAACAGCGCCGCCGGCACTGCTCCACCGCATCCAACGCAGACCGCCGGGGCCGATAGCCGTAGGAGTCCGGATGGAAGACTGGCTCCACCCGCCGCTCCAGATACATCGCGGCCACCGTCTGGGCGATACGGTCAGAAACGGTAGGCACCCCCAGCACGCGGATACCCTTCCCGCCCGCCTTGGGAATCTCCACGGCCTTCACCGGTGGAGGGAAATACGAACCGGACGACATCCGATTCCACAGCTTGAACAGGTTCTTGGAGAGGTTCTTCTCGTACTGCTCGATCGTCACGCCATCCGCTCCGGGTGCACCCTTGTTGGCCTTGACCCGCTGAAACGCCTCCCACACCATCGACTTGGGAATTTCAAACGACTTGACCCTTGCCTGCGGCCCTGATCCGTTCACCTGGCTCCTCCCGGGAACTCCGGTTGACCACCAAACAAAATCAGGACAACCCGCCCCCTTCGCTCCACCCGTATTACACAGGCTTCATCACTACTACGAGGCGGTCCGTCCCCCTGCCGCGCATCGGTACTCTCCCTCTCGCAGTTTCAGCTACTTGAGGTTCTCCCTTATCACCAACGGCCTTGAACCTAACCGCTGGCAGCATCGCGGCGAGGGGTTCTCACGTTTCGCACCAGCGCCTGAACCGAGCTCGCGCCACCTTTATGCCGGGCACCACCTGGCCAGGAAACAGGAACCCGCCAGATTCATCCCGGGGCAACAACTGGACCCCGGTTTCGGTAACCATTGCTACGCTTTCGACACTTCATCAGTGGTTCACTCGCGTTCGCCTTCTCGGCTCACATCTGACGCATCTTGTGCGCCTTTTCCGCAGTGCTCATCACCCCGGCTCATTCACCGGAGCAACCTGCGGCGGTTGGGGACCTCCCCCTGCGTGGGCGGTCCCGGAGGGCCTGCCTCCATCACCGGTGCAGCATCACGTCGGAAAGGATTCGCCTACATCGAAACCTCCCGTTGTGTTCGTGGCGCACAATCGTCCGCATAACGGCAGTAGTTCAGCCGCCTGTAGCCCGGATCATCAGGGTCACGGGAGGGCATAGTCTTCATCTGCTTGCGCAGTGCACGACCTGCTTCCAGATGCCCTTGCTGTTCCAGCCTGAAGGCGCGTTGCCACAGCCGCATATAGGGTCGATGAGCTTTGCGCCGAGCCCCCTGATTGTGAGCGGGGAGCAGGTTCCTCTCGATGTACTTGTCCAGCCGGTCCAGCTAGATATTGGATAGGATCGGCGAGATCACGCCGCCTTGCGGCGAGCCGTCAACGTCGCGTGATATCGCCACTGTTCCAGGTATCCGGCCTGGAGTAGTCCGTCGACCAACCGCAGAAAGCGGTTGTCGTGGATCTTCTCGGCCAGAGTCGACCGCAGGACGCTGTGGTCCAGGCTGTCGAAGCAGGCTTTGATGTCACCCTCGACAAACCACGTGGTGCCCCGCCAGCCGGGGTAGATCGATTGCAGAGCGGTGTGACATCCCCGGCCGGACCGGAACCCGTGGGAATGATCGGAGAACTGCGGCTCGTAATACGCCTCAAGGAGCGAGCGCATCACTTCTTGCAGCAGTTTGTCCGACCACGTCGACAGACCTAAACCACGCCGCTTCTTCGTGCTTCCCTTCTTCTCGATGTAGACGCGGCGTGTTGGTGACCACCGATACCGCTCACTACGGAGCGCGTCGATGATCGTCTGGATCTTTTCCAGACGCATGCCGTCCACCGTTTCGGCCGTGACGCCGGGCGTCATCGCACCGTCGTTGCGGTAGATCCGCCCATAGGCGAGCAGGTACAGATCCCGGTTGAACAAGCACCGGTAGAGACGTTCCAGTGGCAGTCCCTTTCTGCCGCGTTCACGGATGATCCCCAGTAGGGCTTCGGCGCTCTGCATTCCGCATACCTCACCGTCGTGGATGATCTGTTGACACCTGGGGCCCTTCGCCCAATGTGGACGGCTTTCCCGTCCTCCTTGGTCGGTCGTTACTCCGACGACTACTACGACCCCTCCGTAGCCATAGGGCTCGCGCCCCGTAGGCCATCCCGTATTCCCCTTGCGCTGGACGTATCGAGCGTGACGTAGGCGGCCCTTCCGTCTCCTTGAGCGAACTCGCTGTCCGCCGCCCGCCGGCCGGAAGGGTTGAGACGAGGAAACTCGGACTCGCCCGATGCCGACGGCTGCGACCTAAGGCGTCGTGTCGCAGGGTGTGCATTTCCACCGCTGGTGACTGGGCTTCAGGCAGTATGGCTTTCGCCGTATCACGCGGGCTTTGCGCGGCAGCGCCTTTGACGCCTTCTCAACGCTCCACGCTTTCCCGCCATACTGTTGTCCCCTCGCGCTTTCGCGTCCAGGTCAGGCGGGTAGCCCCAAGGTCATCTCCTTCCGAACCTCGGCCCCATGCGGGGGCGATCCAGCGCCGAGTGAAACGGCGCACCGTTTCTGAGTATCCGGCTCTCCAGTGACTATTCCGTGGAGTCAGCGGCCAGTTGCCGCGCATGGATTTCGTCGTGGCAAGCGGCGCAGACTACAAACGTCTTGCGTCGATTCACGGCATCGCCGTCAACCCTCGGAAGAATCGAAGTCAACTCATGACCATTGGTCTTCCCCCCATCGGTAGGATGTGTTCCACGGGCGTTCGCCACTCTTGCGGCATGGCCGAAAGTAAACGCTCCCCATGGCTGCAGAAGTATTATTTTTTCGGGTGTTCAAGTATTCCATTCACAAAGCGGATATCCAGTGTCCACGGAAGCCGTTGATTGAGAATTGAGCCGCAATTGAGTCGCGCCGGATGGCAGGGTGGAACAGTTACCCCTGCGGGCCGAGAGGCCCAGCCGCCATCGAGCAGGAGGGGACGCCTCATGTCAGCAGAGCGGGTAACAGCCCAGTACAACGAGGAGTTCCGCACGCCGTGCAGCGACTTGCCCGCGGCCGCCCAGCACGTCAAGGACTTCCCGACGCTCGCACCTTGGCATGGCGAGCATTTGGCGGAGCCCCTCTTCGTTGCCGAGGCGGGCGAATTGCCCGCCTTCGTCTCGTCCGACGACGTCACCACCCGGGCAGGGCGGACAAGCCCATTGATCGATGTCCCTGTCGTCGACCGCCTGACTGCCGAATTGCTTGATCAGAGTTGCGTGGGTGCTCACAGATGCAGAAATCCAACGAGAAGGCGAACAAGAAGGCCTCTGCATGCGAGACGTGTGGGGAGCGCATACAACGCGTCGAGGGCAAGAAGTCGACACACAACCGCTATTGCTCGAATGCCTGCCGGCAACGCGCTTACCGGCGCCGCGTCAAGGACGGCACACCTCTGGCCGGCGCCAACGACGCGACTCAACTGAGCAGTTTCATCGGCCGCGAGCACGACCTCGTCGAATTGCGTCGCATTCTCCGTACCACCAGGCTCCTCACCGTGACCGGACCGCCCGGCGTCGGTAAGTCCCGGCTCACGACGGAACTCGCGAAGAAGGAACAGCGCGTCGGCCACCGCAACACCGTGTTCATCGATCTCCGCACTCCGGAAATGGCCGGTTCCGATCCCCGGCGGGCCGTCGCGGCCCTTGAGGCGGCCATTGAGGACCAGATCGCGCCGACGATCCGGCGCACGGCCTGTCGCGCCGATGAACAGCGCGTCCTGCTCGACAACTGCGAGCACCTACTGGAGACATGCGGCCCGGCGATTGTCGACCTGCTGTTCCGATTCCCGGGACTACGCGTGATCGCCACCAGCCGGGAGCCGTGGCGCATCTCCGGTGAGGCCGTCTACCGACTCCCCGGACTCTCCCTGCCCGGCGCCGCCTCCGTCGAGTCGCCGGAGAGCTACCTACGGGCGGACGCTGTACGGCTTTTCGTCGAGCGGAGCAGTGCGGTCAACCACGAGTTCCGGCTGAACGAGGAGAACTCGGAGGACGTCAGAGCTGTCTGCACCGCACTGGACGGCATCCCGCTGGCTCTCGAACTCGCAGCCCAGCTCGCCCGCGCGCTCCCCGTGGCCGAGATCAGGGAGCGCCTCAAGGAACCGCTGTCCCTGCTGAATCAAGGCTGGCGGACCGCCGACCCCCGACACCGCAGCTGGCGTGCGGCGTTACGGTGGAGCTACGACCACCTCAGCGCCGATGAACAGCGACTGTTCCGCCGTCTGTCGCTGCTGCCCGGCATCAACAGTGTCGAGGCGGCGACGGTGGCGTACGGCGGCGATCCCGCCGACGCCGAGACGGTCCCCGACCTGCTGATCAGCCTAGAGGCGAAGTCGCTGGTTGTCGTCCGCACGCGCGGACCGCACCGGCCCTCCGGTTACCAGGTGCCGAACTCCGTCGGCAGCCTCGGCCGGCACCACCTGACCGCCTCCGGAGAGGAGGAGGGAGTGCTGAACCGGCTGGCGGACTGGACGGCGGCCCGCGCGAGAACGCTGAACGACGAACTGGTGCTGTCCCCTGGGGCGGTGTACCAGTTGTCCGACGAGCGCGACATCATCCGCCGTCTATTGTCGTGGCTGGCTACCACTGACGACGAGAGGCAGCTCTCCTTGTCCTGGGCGCTCGCCGCCGCAGAGCTGGCGTCCGGTGAGAACGTGGGCGATGTCCTGGAGAGAATCCAGCACACGCTGGCGGTCACCGAGACCTCCTCCGCACGCCGCCACCACGCGCTGGAGGGAGCGCTCACGCTTGCCTGCTGGTATGGGCACGGTCGGCAGGCCATGAATCTCGTCGGGAAGACCGTGGCCGTCGCGCGCCGCTCCGGTGACGACGTACAACTGGCCCGGGCCGCGCTGCTGTCGAGCCTTGCCAACGAGATGTACGGCGACCGTGAGGCCGCGTATCGCGACCTCGATGTGGCTCTGGGCGTCGCGAGACGTGGTGCGGAGGAGGTCCCGCTCGCCGTCTGCCGGGCGCATCTGGCCCGGCACCTGCTGCACCGCGGCCGCTGCGGCCTTGCCGCTGTGCTGCTGGAGAAGACCCTTCCCGTGTTGCGGGCGTCGGCACCGCCGGAACACCTCAGCGCCGCCCTGATCACCGCTGGTGCCCTCGCGCTGGAGAACGACGACCTGCCCAAGGCCGAGGGGTTCTTCCAGGAGGCCCTGGACTCCGCGTTCCGGCCCGGTGCCTACGACGGGATTCTCGGGCTTGCCCTCTGCGCGGCGCGGAGCGATGACTTCGAGCGCGTGCTCAAGCTCATGACCACCACTGAGGGCAGGCCCTCCACGGTGCTGCGCTTCTTCCCGGCCTGGCGTAAGGAGCTCGTCGAGGCCTACGGTGCCGCCACGCGCATCTTGTCGAAGGGGCGGGTCGTCGCGGCACTGGCGTCGGCCCGCGGTCTCGGCCTCCGGCAGAGTGTCGTGCTGACCCGCGCCGACGCCGTTCCCTCCCCGCCGACCGGGGACGACGACCTGCTGACGGCGCGTGAGTGGGAGGTGCTTCAGTTGGTGATGGAAGGACTCGCCAACTCGGAGATAGCCCATCGGATGCACCTCTCCGTGCGGACGGTGGAAACGCACATCCGCAACATCCGGTCCGTCCTGCAACTGCGCTCCCGCGCGCACATGGCCGCCTGGGCCGCCCGCCACCACCCCGAACTCGTTCGCCGACGTCAACAAGACCGCCCACCTGGGATCGCGGCATGACGCGAGTGGAGTCTCCGAGACGGTCCGCGCGTCGGGATCTGGCAGCGGTGGACATCTGCGAGTGCTTCCGACCGCGGCGCGGGCCGCGCCGCCAGGGATCGCCTCCTGGCCATTGACCGCCCCTCGCAGAACAGCGTGCTCCCCGCGTTACGACACGGCCGGGGCCACCGCCCGCTCTCGTAACGGGGGCGATCACCGGTCCCCCGGGAGCGAGCAGCGTCGAGAGTGACGGCATGGAACTCGCGATGGCGGAATTGACCCGCGCGCTACAAGACCCCCTGCTCGACGCGATGAACTTCCTCAACGAGGTCGCCGAGCGGTTCCCCGACGCCATCTCCTTCGCGGCGGGACGGCCGAACGAGCGATTCGTCACCGCCGACGACACCGCGAACGACCTGCGTGCGTTCCGCACCTACCTGACGGCGCACTCGACCCGGCCCGAGCATGACGTCATCAGAGCCCTGTTCTCGTACGGGCCGGCCAAGGGCATCATCAACGACCTCGTCTGCCGGTACCTGCACGTCGACGAGGGCATCGAGACCGTTCCCGAAGCGGTCGTCGTGACCGTCGGCGCGCAGGAGGCGATGGTGCTGGTCCTGCGCGCGCTGTGCCGCGACGCCGCCGACGTCGCGCTGGCGGTTGCGCCGACGTACGCGGGTTTCACAGGAGCGGCCAGCGTGGTCGGTATGCCCGTTCTCCCTGTTTCCTCGGGTGACGACGGAGTCGACCTCGACGACCTGGAGGCCGTTCTCGCCACGGCCCGCGCGGCCGGTCTTCGGCCTCGCTGCCTCTATGTCATCCCCGACTTCGCCAATCCCACCGGGATGTGCCTGCCGATCGCCGAGCGGCGTCGGCTGCTCGAGGTCGCCGAACGCAACCGGCTGCTGATCGTCGAGGACAACCCGTACGGCATCTACGCAGGTCACGGCGAGCGGCTCCCCACCCTCAAGTCCCTCGACGAGGGCGGCCAGGTCGTCTACATCGGTTCCTTCGCCAAGTCGGTGATGCCGGGCGCCAGGGTCGGGTACGTGGTCGCCGATCAGGCGGTGACCTCGGGCGGGCGCAGGACCGGCCTGCTGGCCGACGAACTCGGCAAGATCAAGAGCATGATCACCCTGAACACATCCCCGGTGAGCCAAGCGGTCGTCGCTGGTCGTCTCCTGGCCCACGACTTCAGCCTCGTCCGAGCCAATGAGCGGGTGACCGCCGTATACCGGGACAACCTGGACCGGCTGCTGCGCGGGCTGCGAGTACGGTTCGGCGGCGACGGCGCGCAGGCCGTGCACTGGACCAGGCCGGTCGGCGGCTTCTTCGTCATGCTGCACGTTCCGTTCCGGGCGGACGAGGCCCTGCTGGAACACTCGGCTAGTCGTCACCAGGTGCTCTGGACACCGATGAGCCAGTTCTACCCCGGCTCCGATGCGGGCGCCCGCAGCCTGCGCCTGTCGTGCAGCGCGCTGCGGCCCCAGGACATCGAACCCGGCCTGGACCGGCTCGCGGCACTTGTGGCCGAGCAGAGCTCAGTGGTCGCGTCCTGACGCCGGCCCCGGACGGGGCGGTGGATCTCGCGGACGACTGCCCAGCATCCGTAACAGCGGCTTCTGCGGATCCGGTCGACTCCTGGTCCGCACAGCATGGACGTACTGAGCTGACACGAGGAGAGAACACCGTGATGCCTGTGCTGGAAGATCTGAGTGTTGACCATGTCCGGTTCGCCGTCGCGGACCTCGACACCGCGACCGATGTCTGGGTGAAGCGTTACGGCATGGGCCTGTACGCCCGCTCCGCCGACTCGGCGTCCAGCGCGGGTGTGGCCACCGCGGCGGTAGGGACAGCGGACATCAGGCTGGTGCTCACTGCCGCCGACGGAGCGGACCACCCGGCCGCGGCGTATGTGGCACTGCACGGCGACGGAGTGTCCGACATCGCACTCCGCACCTCCGACGCGGCAGCGGCCTTTCGTACAGCCGTCCGACGCGGCGCGCAGCCGGTGTCGCCCCCGGCCGACCACGACGGGATCATCTGTGCGACGATCTCCGGCTTCGGTGATGTGGTGCATACCTTCGTCGAGCGTCCGAACGCCCTGGGCTCACGTACCCTGCCGGGACTCGTTCCGTCCGGCGAACCAGTCAAACCCGGCGCGGACGACCACTTGGACACGATTGACCACTTCGCGGTCTGCGTCGAGGCCGGCCAACTGCGCCCGACGGTGGACTACTACAAGCAAGTCCTCGACTTCCGCGAGGTGTTCACCGAACGCATCATCGTCGGCGAGCAGGCGATGGACTCCATTGCCATACAGAGCCGCTCCGGTGACGTCACCTTCACGGTCATCGAACCCGATCTGACACGGCAGCCCGGCCAGATCGACGCGTTCATCAAGAACCATGGCGGCGCCGGGGTGCAGCACATCGCCTTCAGTACCCGCGACATCACCCGGGACGTGGAAAGGCTGCGCGACACCGGCGTCCGGTTCCTCGAAACACCCGGGAGTTACTACGACATGCTGCCCGAGCGGCTGACACCCACCCGGCACGGTGTCGAGCAGCTGAGGGCTCTCGACATCCTCGCCGACGAGGACCCCGACGGCCAGCTCCTGCAGATCTTCACCGGCTCCGTCCACCCGCGCAACACCCTGTTCTTCGAGCTCATCGAGCGGCTCGGCTCACGGACCTTCGGCAGCGCCAACATCAAGGCACTGTACACAGCGGTCGAACGGCAGCGCCCCGCGGACGACGACCGCCGGTGAGGTCGGGCCCGCGCCACCCGATTGGGCCACGGCGCGCAACGCACACCGACGGCCACGCCCCCACCGGGCCGCGAGGTCACCACCTGAGCAGGGCTGTACGAGAAAGAGTCCCCCAATGAGCAGCACCGGCGCCGGACCGGGCGTCACTCCACCCTGGACCCGCGTGGCGGAGGCCGAGCAAGCGGCCCGCGACCGGCTTCCGGCGGACATCTGGGACTTCGTCGCGGGAGGCAGCGGGGACGAGTCCGTCCTGACGGGCAATCTGACCGAGCTGAACCGAATCACCGTGGTACCGCGTGTGCTGAACGGGCAACCGGGCGGTGTGCGGCTGGCGCGGCAACTCGGGCGCAGCGAGACCCGGATGCCGGTGGTGATTGCCCCAATGGCCTACCAACGACTCGTCCACCCACAGGGTGAACTCGCGGTGGCCGAGGCTGCGCGCGCGGAAGGCATTCCGTACGTTGTGCCGATGCTCTCCAGCCACCCGCTGGAGAAGATCGCGGACGTGGGCGCGACACTGTGGTTCCAGCTCTACTGGCTGCGCGACCGGGGAGTGCTGCTCGACCTGGTGCGCCGGGCCGAACAGGCCGGCTGCCGGGCCATCGTCATCACGGTGGACGTCCCCGTCATGGCCCGACGGCCGCGCGACCTGCGCAACGGATTCGCCCTGCCTGCCGACGTCACCGCCGACAACCTCGACGACACCGGCCCAACCACCCACACCCGGGTGCCGGGCGCCTCAGCCGTGGCGACCCACTCCGCGGTCGCCTTCGATCCGGCGGCCTGCTGGTCCGACCTGGAGTGGCTGCGCGCCCAGACCGAACTGCCGTTGGTGGTCAAGGGGATTCTCGACCCCCGCGACGCCGTGCGGGCGGCCGAGCGTGGGGCCGACACGGTGGTCGTCTCTAACCACGGCGGCCGTCAGCTGCCCGCGGCCGTGCCGAGCTGCGCCGCGCTGCCCCCGGTGGTCGAAAGACTGGCCGGCCGCTGTGAGGTCCTGCTGGACGGCGGCGTGCGCACGGGAGCAGATGTCCTGCGTGCTCTGGCCCTGGGCGCCGACGGTGTGATGTACGGCCGTCCGGTGCTGTGGGGCCTCGCCGCGGACGGCGGGGCTGGTGTACGCACCGTTCTCGGCCTCCTGCGCACCGAGACCGAAGAGGCCCTGCTGCTGTCCGGCTGCGCCGACCTCGCCGCCGTTCGTCAGCTGACGGTGGCGCGCACCGTCGCGTAACGGTGTCTCACGCCGTTCGGGCGGATGGTCCTGTTCGCCGGGGCAGTGGCGTGCGGCGTCGCCGCGGACAAGGCCTGCTCTGGCCAGTTGAACAGACACGGCAGCTGTAGTTCGTCAGGCGTGAGGCATCGCCGCTGGCCGACGTGGTGGATGGGGTGCCTGCGCGCACGGGTACGGCCACCGGCATCGTGATCTTGTGTGACGAAGAATCGAGAAGCGGTGGATCCGCCAGAAGTACAAACGGTTCACGGCGAAGCGGAAGGCGCTTGCGAAGCTGCGGGAGATCGCCCAGCGATACCCGCGGATGTTCGCGCACTGGCGCCACACCGCACGAGCCGCCTCGGGCTGGTGATCAGAGCGACAAGAGCCGTGTAACGGGAGACTGTTACGCACGGATCTGTGAGAGCCGAGGGGTGGGATTCCCCTCGGCTACTCGGCAATACGCGATGAACGCGTCGAACCACTCGCGGGCGTGGGCCAACGAATCGAACCGTTCGGGATAGTCCGACATGTACTTCGTGGTCTTGAACTGGGCCTCGCTGTAAGGGTTGTCGTTGGAGACCTTCGGCCTCGAGTGCGACCGCGTCACGCCCAGATCGATCAACAGCTGGGAGACTTTCTTCGACGTCATCGAGGTGCCGCGGTCCGCGTGCACGGTCTCGGGCACGATGCCGTTACGGGCGATGGTCTCGCGGATCAACTCCTCGGCCCGCACCGCCGATTCAGCTCGCTCGACGGTGTGGCCGACAATGTACCGGCTGAAGATGTCAATGATCACGTAGGCGTGATACCAGACGCCCTTGACCGGTCCGGCCGCCTTGGTGATGTCCCAGGTGAACACCTGCGAGGGCCCCGTGGCGACCAGCTCGGGCACCGCCTTGGCGGGATGGGTGGCCTGCCGTCGTCGCTCACCGGCCTGATCCTGCTCGCGCAGGATCCGGTACATCGTCGAGACGGAGCAGTGATAGCGCCCGGCATCCAGCTCGCGGGCCCAGATCTGCGCGGACGCGAGCTCGGCGTACTCGTCGCCGTTCATCAACTCCAGCACCGCAGCCCGCTCTTCGGCCGTCAGGGCCGACGGCTGCACCTGCGGGGCACGTGCTCTGCGTGGTGGTGCCGGCCGGAGCCGCCGGTAGTGCGTTGCGCGGGAGCGGCCGGTCAGCCGACAGGCGGCCGTGATGCCCAGCTGAGCCTCGACGCCGGTGAACGCCTCGTCCACGACAGGGTCGACGGCAGGCTTCAGTCCGCGCTCTCGGAGATCATTTCCAAGAGCGCGGAAGCTTTTCCCATCACCTCGAGTGCGGCCTTGTTCCGGGCCAGGTCCCTCTGCAGCCGCTCCACCTGCTGCCGCAGCTTCCAGGGATGTCTCACCCAAGGCTGACAGAGAGGGCTTGCCGCCCGCGGCGCGCTAGAGCGCGACGGCGTCCTTCCTGAACTCATCCGGATACGGAGACTTGCGTCCCACCTGGACATCCCTCCCTGGACCCTCGAGATCCATTGTCAGGGTGTCCACTCCAAAGGATCAGCCTCATACTGGCCTTGGACCTTGACCAAACACATAGGGGCCCCCGCGTCTGGTGACCAGAACGACAAGAGCCGTATGACGAGAGATCGTCACGTACGGATCTGTGAAGGCTGAGGGGTGCGAATCCCCTCGGCTACTCGGCGATCAAGCCCAGTGGCCGGGGCCGCCTCGGTCACCGTCATGGCCTGCACCACTCCAGCACCGCCATTGCGCTGTGCATCTTGTTCTCGGCCTGTTCGAAGGCGATGCCGGCGGGCCCGTCCAAGACATCCGCAGTGACCTCCTCGCCGCGGTGCGCGGGCAGGTCGTGCATGAAGACGGCCTTGGGGCTGTCCTCCCACAGCGCCGCCGTCACCTGGAACGGCGCGAACACGGCCCGCCAGCCGGGGTCGGGCTTGCTGGTGCCGGTGGTCTGCCAGCGGGTGGTGTAGATGACGTCGAGGTCGCCCGGCAGGTCCGCCACGTCGTGCCGCTCCCGGAAGAGTGACCCGTGGCGGGCGGCCTGAGCGGCGGCCCGCTCGCGGTAGGCGGGCGCGAGGCCGTACCCGGGCGGGGTGCGCAACTCCAGCTCGGTGCCGGGGAACCGGGTCAGGGCGAGGGCGAGCGCGGAGGCAGTGTTGTTGCCCTCGCCGACGTACAGCACCCGCAGGCCGTCGATCCCGCCGAACCGGCGGCGCATGGTGGTCAGATCGGTGAGCGCCTGGGTGGGGTGCTCGTCGGCGCTCATCGCGTTGACGACCGCCATCCGGTCCTGGGCCGCCCAGACGCGCATCTCCGCAGGGTCGCCCGAGGTCCGCGCGACCAGCACGTCGAGCATGCGGGACATTACCCGGCCGGTGTCCTCATTGGTCTCGCCCGTGTTGAGCTGGAGGTCGCCCGGCCCGTACGCGACGATCCGGCCGCCCAGGCGCAGCGCGCCGCTGGAGAACGCGGTGCGGGTGCGGGTGGAGGTCTTGCTGAAGTAGATGCCGACGATATCCCCGTCGAGCGGGGCCACCGGGCCGGCGGTGCCGGCCGAGAACTCGGCGCCGCGTGCGACGAGGGCGTGCAGGTCGGCGTCGGTGAGGTCGTCGATCGAGATCAGATGCCGTACGTGTGCCACGGGTTCCTCCTGGCGGGACGGGGGTGGGCGGGGTGGCGGGAGCCACAGGTCATGGCCGCTCTTCGTCGGTGACGACCGGCGCCCGGTGTGCTGCCGGGCGCCGGTCGGCGTCGGGCGCGGTGCGCGCTCAACAGGCGCGGGCTGGCTCGTCGTCGAACTACTCCACGGGGGCGACATCCCCGGCCGGTGGGGCCTCACTCGTGGGCGCGGGCTCCCGGTCCAGTCCGAGCACGAGTGGTACGGCCAGCACGCTGATCGCGGTGAGGAACACCCAGGGCAGCGCCGCACCGCCCTCCAACAGCGCTGTGAGCAGCGCCGGGGCGACGGCACCGCCGAACGACCAGGACATCTGGTAGACGCCCAGATAGCGGCCCCTCAGATGCTCGGGAGCCATCACCACGCTCAGTTCACTGGTCGGCGGCGAGCTGAGGATCTCGGCCACGGTGTAGAGCACCATCGCGATCAGCAGCCCGGCGATCAACGCCCAGCCGGGCAGCACGAGCAGCGTGCCGAAGACGACGAACGCCGCCGCGTTGAACAGCAGGGCCAGCACCAGCACCGTCACCGGCCTGCGGGCCTCGATCCACCGGCTGGCGAGCGTCTGGAGCAGCGCGACCATGGCCGCGTTCAGCACGACCAGCACGCCGACGATCCAGGCGCCGACATCGAGGTAGTCCGCCGCGTAGACGGCGAGCAGCACCATGATCACCGTGGAGGCGAAGACGAAGGAGATGTTCGCCGCGACCAGCCGCAGATACCGGGTGTCCTTCAGCACGGTGCGATAGCCGCCCGAGGGTTGTCCGGTGGTTTCGCCTGCCGCCTGCTCCGGTTCGGCGGGCTTCGGCTCCGCGGGCCCGGCGGCGGCCGCCTTGCTCCTGTCCGCGCCCCGGAACGTGATCACGAGCCAGCCTGCGACGGCGAAGGAGACCACGTTGGTCACCATGACCGCCCTCAGCCCGGTGACGGTTCCGATGCTCAGGGCCACCGCGGACACGGCGCCGCCGAAACCGACGCCGACATTGCGCAGGGCACGGACGAAGCCGAACCAGCGGGCCCGCTCGGCGCCCCGGGCGACCAGCACGATGAGTGGACTGTTGCCCATCCAGAAGGCCGTGGAACCCAGTTGCACCACGAACTGCCACAGCACGATCTGCCAGGCCCCGTGCGAGAAGAGGAAACCGATGAAACCGACCACCGAAATCCAGTTACCCGCAGCGACCACGGTCCGCGGACCGTATCTGTCCAACAGGGGCCCGATAAAGAACGGAACGGGCAGAACGAGCAGCTGGCCGGCGGTCAGCGCGGCGCCGACGGCGACCAATGACAGCGACGTCGTCTTCACGAAGAAGACGACGGTGAACGCCCCCACCAGCCCGTTTCCCAGACTGTCGATCAGATTGGCCGCGACGAACCGGCCTTTCCCCGCGAGATCCGGCAGACCCCAGGCCGACTGAATCCGCCGCCACGACGAAGGCGCGGGGAAATTCTGCGGCATCATGACTTCTCTTTACCTCGCCGTGTCGGCGGGCACTTCGCCCCACACGGGCAGCTCGCTCTGATGAAATACGGCCGCGATGCGCGCGTTCGCGGGCGGCCCGACGGAGATGATGCTGCTCGCACCGGCCGGCACCGCCTTGGCGAACGTTCCCGCGCAACCCTGCGGCGTGTAGAACATGCCATAGACCGCCTGCCACTCCTCGGTTTCCCCGGTCACCGGGTCCACCACGAACTCAGACCGCGGTACCACTCTCTGCTGTACGACACATCCCTCCGCGGCCGAGTCCTCCAGAGCCCGCCGCCACGTGGCGTCGTCCGTCTCCCAGCCCACGACAGCGCCGACTCCGCCGCCCCGTGCGCTGACCTTCAGGATCAACTGCTCGCGCCGCTCCAGGCATTCGTCGACGAGGTCGGTGTCAGTCTTGAGCGCGTCAGTGTTGATCAGCCGGGTCCAGGGCAACACCCGGTCGACGAGCCGGCACTCGTCCTCGCTGAGATCGCGCCGCCGCGCCGCATCGGAAAGCAGGGCCATACAGGACTTGTTGGCGAACATGTTGCTGGACAGGGGGGTCCAGAGCAGTGTCCCGCCGGCCCCGTGCGCACGCAGCAGCGGTGCGACCAGGTCCCAGCCGTCAGGTTCCTCGGCGATCTGGTCCGGGACGAAGGTGCGGTAGACCACGTCGATCTTCGTGTCCCCGAGGTAAAGCGCCCCCTCGCGTTCGTGCACGTCGGAGACCTCGGCCACCAGGATGTCGAGGCCCGCCCAGCGCAGTGCGGACTGGAAGTTGGCCCAGTGCTCGCCGTAGTCCTTCAGGCCGCCACGCCACTCCAGCAGGGCCACCACCGGCTCACGGCCGGGTGCCACCCGGGCGCCGAAGCGGCGCAGGGCCTCCACCACGGCGCGGACGGGATGCACGTAACCAAGCCGGTTCCGGCGCGCGAAGCCAGCGAAGGCGTCGACCTCCATCGCCGCGCGGGAGATCTCCCCCGCGAATCCCCAGCCGCCCGCCTCGCTTCCCAGATTGAACTCAAGGAGCTTGAACGAGGTCCCGTCGTGGTACATGTCGGCCCGGCCGTAATGGGGCGGCAGCAGGTCACCGAACCGCCGAATCGCTTCCCAACGCCCGTCGCTGATTCCCAGCACCGACCGGAATGCCTCCAGATCGCCGCCGAACATCCGGTCCGGCAGAGAGAAGAGCATGTCGATGAGGTGCCGCAGGTCATCGGCAAACTCGCGAATCTCACGCTCGGCCACGAAGAGGGGCCTGGCCAAGAACTCGACATTCCACGGTGCGAGCGTCGGGAAATCCTTGACGTACCGGGCGACCGAGGGCAACTCGCTGTCCGGTGTGCGGAACTCCTCGTTGTACTGGGCTGTGACCCGTTCCGCCGACATGAAGGCTCCACTCGTGCTCGATGGTGACGGGACATCTCGGCCCGCAGAAATCACCGTTTCACCCCGATCTCCCGCGTGACTCAATTGCGGCTCAATTCCCGCTCAACGGCCCCTTCGGGCGCGGAACATCTGTATTAATCTGCAATGACAGCAGACCTGAAAGGAACGGCTCCGCAGTCATGCGGGACGCTTGTTCCTGGCCCTCACGAGCGGCGGACGCCCGTGGAACGCGGCCGGGCCCGGCCGGGGCCCGGGGGCCCCGCGGCGCCCGTCCTGGTCGCCGTAGCTGTTCCGCCGAAGACCAAGGGGAGGTGGCCATGACCGCCATGACGGACACTTTCGCCGACGCCATCGGCGGGCTCGGGGACGCCGAGTGGGACCGGCTCGCCGACGGCAGGTTCTACTCGTCGGCGCTGTGGCTGCGGCTGTGCGCCCTCGACCCCGGGTCGGTCTCCGGCGGTCTGCACGTGGAGACCCCGGGCGGCGGCCGGGCCGCGATCCCCGTGGCGGCGGTGACCGACGAGCCCACCCCAAGCCTGCGGTGGCACGACCTGCTTGCCGCGCGCGGCCTGCCGGCGCCCGAGCCCGGTGGCCTGCTCATCGGCCAGCGCCGAGGCTACCTGGCGCACCTGCTGACCGGAGAGGGAACCGATCGGACCGAGGCCGCCGCCGCGGTGCTCGACGCGGTCCGCGCGCTGCGCTCACCCCTGCACGAGGAGTCGAAGATCGCCCGCGTGGCGATGTACCTGACCACCGAGGACGTGCGGGCGCTGCGCGCGGCGGGGGTACGGACCGCCCCTGTCGCGCTGACGGCCGACGCCTGGATCGAGATCCCGCCCGGCGGCTACGACGCCTGGCTGGAATCGCTGTCGGCGCACCGGGCCCGCCGTATCCGCAGCGAGGTACGGAAGTTCGAGAAGGTCGGGTACGAGGTGGAGCACCGGACGCTCGCCGAGTGCTGGCGGGACGTCGCCCGGCTGCTGGCCTGTTCGCTCGCGCGCTACGGCAGGACCGTCGACGTGGCCCCGATGGCCGAGTCCCTCCGCAAGCAGGGTGAACTCGCTGGTTCGCGCGCCGAAGTCGTGCTGTGCTCGCGTCCCGGCGAGCCGCCCGTCGGCTTCTGCATGTACTTCCGCCGCAGCGACACCGTCTACCTGCGGGCGCTCGGCTTCGACCACGACCAACTTGCCTCGGCCGCCGAGTATTTCAACCTCACCTACTACATGTCGGCGCGGCTTCCGGGAGTGCGCTGGCTGCACGCGGGCACCGAGACCGCCGAAGGAAAGGCGCTGCGCGGTGCGACGCTCCGGCCGCTGTGGCTGCTGGATCTGTCCGAGGACAGCCCGCTGGCTGGGTACGACGAGGAGATCCGCGAGCACAACCGTGCCCTGCTCGCCCAGTTCCGCGACACCTCGCCCGCGATTTCCGACGCCCTGGAGTACGAGCTCTGGGAGCCGTACTGCTGAGCCTGGGTCCACCGGGTTGATTTCGGGGTGAGGGGTTCGGCGGGTTTTGGGTCCTCGCAGAGTTGACCGGTGGTTTCGGGTGTCGGGTGTCCGCTGGTCTGCCCAGCTTTTCCACGTTTCTACAGGTGTCGGGCCCTCTCGGGCGGGTCGTTTCAGGGAGCGTCAGCCGACTGGTGGTGGCGCATGCGTGGCGGTGAATAGCTGGATGAACTCGCTTTCCCAGGGTCAGTGTTGGGGCAGGTGGAGGGTGAGGCGGCGTGCCGTGCGGGCCAGGCGTGTGGGCATGTTGATCAGGTGGTCGCGGATCGTCGCGGTCGTCGCGCGGGCATGGAACGCACAGGCCAGGGCCCCGGCGGCGCGGGTCAGGTTGTGGGCGAGGGCGGCGAGCGTGAGCCAGGCGGCGTTCGCCTGGAAGTGCCCGGAGGGGGCGTGCGCGAAGGCGCTGTTCTTGACGTCCGCGATCACCTGCTCCACCACGGCGTACCGTCGGTGATCACGCTCGGCGTCGATCAGGGTGAGCGGGGAGTCGGTGAACGCGGCGTGGTAGCGCCAGGTAACGAAGAGCGTGCCCTGCCCCTCGGGCAGATCCGCTCGCGGAGTTCTTCGATCTCGGCGTTTTGGTCCTTGACTGTCTGCCTGAGCCGGGTGAAGGCCTCCCATAGCTTTTCTCGGACTCGGGGACCTGGGTGGTCTCGGTCCGGGCGCGTTAAATAGCAACACCCCTTGCGGACTGTCTCTCTACAGCGCCGCAGATCCCGCTACGGCGCTCACACTCTGGGAGTGCCCTATCTGCCGGCAGACGCCAAGGGGTTTTACTCCCCCTTGGCGCTGGCCGTCCGCGGCGACCAGGACGCCCGCACGCGGCCTGCCTGCGGAAACCGAGCCGGAAAGATCACCCGCAGCTTCCCTTCCCCTGTCGCATGGGGAGCGCAACTCCGTGCTCCCATCCCGGAAGAGGGTCGGGAGCCGACAAGGGCCCTTATGCCTCTTGATGCAGAGAGCATCCGAATCGCTAGGGTGATCACAGGGGCCTACGGTTGACGACGGCGCACGAGTTCTCCGTACGGCGTTGTAGGTGCCCTTGCCGGAAATCTCATCCGCCCTGGTGGGGACCGCTTCTTCGGATTCCCGAGACCTTAGCCGCGGTCGCTCGAGCCGACACTCTCGCGCAGCTGCTGTCAGCACGTCATGATGATCGATCGTGCTGCTGCGACTGGCTTCCTTGGGTATGTCGAACGCGTTCGCGATGCTTCGCCTGCTGCCGATGACCGACCGAGATAGGGACGCGGAGAACCTCGCCCTGCGCCACCAGATCACCGTGTTGGAACGCCAACTCGGCAAGGAAAAGGTCCGGTTCACGCCGAGCGATCGGGCATTCCTGGCGGCGCTGCTGCACCGGCTGCCACTTCACGTCCTGCGAAGATTACGGCTGCTTGTACGCCCTGACACGGTGCTGCGTTGGCACCGCACCCTCGTCGCGCGCCGCCATGCCGCCTCCTGCCGGCCCAAGCGTCCGGGACGGCCGCGCACGGTGCGCTCGATCCGCGTCCTGGTGCTGCGGCTGGCGAAGGAGAACCCGAGCTGGAGGTACAGGCGTCTGCACGGCGAGCTGCTTGTGCTGGGGGTAAAGGTGGGCGCGTCCACCGTCTGGGAGATCTTGAAGGAGGCCGGCATCGACCCAGCACCCGAGCGGAACTCCAGTAGTACTTGGGCCACCTTTCTTCGCTCTCAGGCTGATGCCCTGCTGGCATGCGACTTCATGGAGACCATCACTCTGTCGGGGGTACGGATGTACGTGCTCGTGGTGATCGAACACAACAGTCGCCAGATCCGAATCCTGGGCGCCACCACGCAGCCGACCGCCTCCTGGGTAGCGCAAGCGGCGAAGAACCTGGTCATGGACCTCGAAGACCTCGGCTACCGGGCACGGTTCATGATCCGGGACCGGGACGGGAAGTTCCCCGCCCTCTTCGATGACGTCCTCAAGGACGCGGGGATCGACGTCGTCCTCAGCGGCATCCAGATGCCACGAATGAACTCGATCATGGAGCGCTGGATACAGACCTGTCGCCGCGAGCTCCTGGACCGGACATTGATCTGGAACCAGCGACATCTGCTGCACACCTTGCGCGAGTTCGAGCAGTTCTACAACGGACACCGACCACACCAGGGCATCGATGAGGTTTCCGGCAAGGGCAGCCCCCTGGTCTCCCAGCGCCTGCTCGTCGCCGGACGCCATCCCGAGGCACGGCTGTTCACCGGACCCCGCGGCGGACGTATCTCCACCGCGGTGCTGCGGGACGCCACCCACTGGGACGAGGTCGTCACCTCGCTCGGCCTGGAGCACCTGCGCCGCCACGACCTCCGGCATACGGGGCTGACCTGGATGGCCGACGCCGGAATCCCCTTGCACGTGCTGCGCGTCATCGCCGGACACGGATCGCTGATGACCACTCAGCGGTATCTCCACCCCGATCTGCGGGCCATCGCGGAGGCGGGCCGTTCCCTCAGCGCCCACCTGTCCGGGGCTCCGGCGCCCTCGGAGCAACTGGCCGCGTCTCTGCAGGCACTGTAGGAACCCGACAATCGCCGCAAGGGAAGGGGTGATCTTGGTCCCCAGCCGCAAGGCTCTGATCAGGGGTTTCTTCCCTGCCGTGGTCCCCAGGTGGTCGCCGAGCCCCTGACGGAGCGCTATGCGGGGACGGTCCTCCGGATCGACGAAAGACCCGCTGACCTGAGGGTTTCCCCTGCCAGCGGGCCTTCTCACACCGTCGGGACGACAGGATTTGAACCTGCGACCCCTTGACCCCCAGTCAAGTGCGCTACCAAGCTGCGCCACGTCCCGGCGCCCGTTCCGGCCGGGAATCCCCGACTGACCGCGCACGAGAACAATACCGCATGTCAGAGGGTGGGTGCTGCCACATACCCGCGTCGGCCCGGTACGGCCCGCGGGAGAGAGGCGTACCCGTACTCATGCACCGCCGTCACCGTGCCGCCACGCTACGCGCATGACCACTCCATCGATTCAGCGGCCGACGACCACGGCCTTCTTCGTACAGGCCGCGCTCTCCTTCGGGCTGTCGCCGGCGGCGCTGGTGATCGGCATCGTCAAGCTGCCGGTGGGGCCCTGGGAGCGCGGGGTTCTCGCCATCGGCCTGGTCTTCGTGGTGTTCTCGGCGTTCACACTGGCCAAGCGCATCCGCGACCGCCAGGAGGTCGAGGAGGTGACGAACCGGGTGGACAAGGCCCGGATCGACAAGATCCTCATCGAGCAGGACGTCTTCCACCGGGGTCAGGTCTGACCCCGGTGCCGTGGGCCGCGGACCTTCCGGCTCACGGCCCGGCGCCCGGCCTCAGGCACACGCGCTCAGATGCGCTTGTCGAGCCAGGCCAGCAGGTCGTCCTGGACCTCGTCGCGGTTGGTCTCGTTGAGGATCTCGTGACGGGCGTCCGGATAGGCCCGCCAGGTCAGATCGCGGGTGCCCGGATAGCGGAAGTCCTCCAGGAGTTCATGGACCAGGGTCATGCGCTGATGACAGGGGTCCTGGTCGCCGACGGCGACATGGACGGGCAGCCCGCGCGGGATGCGGGCGAGCTGGCCCGGGTCGTTGATCTTGCGGATCGCACGTACCCAGTCGGCCGCCAGGCCCGCGCAGAACGGGAAGCCGCAGTCCTCGTCGGCGGCGTAGGCGTCCACCTCGGCGGCGTCGCGGGAGAGCCATTCATAGCCGGTGCGGTGGGTGAAGGCGTCATTGAAGGAGCTGAAGTGGCGCGGGATGAAGGCGGAGAGCGCACTGCGGCCGTGCTCGGCGATCTCCTGGTCCAGCTCGGCGAGGGCGCCGTCGATGTCCAGGCCGGGCAGGGTACGGAAGGCGCCGGTGAGGATCAGTCCGGCGAGGTCGGCGCCGTACTCCTGGGCGTAGTCGCGGGCCAGCATCGCGCCCATGCTGTGGCCGAGCAGTACCAACGGGACGCCGGGGTGGGCAGCGGCCGCGTGGTTGCCGATGCCCTTGAGGTCGCTGACGGTCGCCCGCCAGGCGTCCTCGCCGGCCACTCCGCGGCCGCCGGTCGAGGCGGCGGTGGCGCCGTGGCCACGGTGGTCGGAGGCGAGGACGGCGTAGCCGTGGCCGGCCAGGAACCGTGCGAAGCGGTCGTAGCGCCGGCCGTGTTCCGCGGCACCGTGGGCGATCTGGACGAGGGCGCGCGGGTGGGCGGACTCCGGGAGCCAGGTGTAGGTGGCGATACGGGCGCCGTCCGGGGCCTGGTGGAAGTCGGTCTGCATGGCCTGCATGGCGTCGTCTCCTGACTGCCGGGGCGGTGGCTGACGAGTCGTCGGCGCCCACTCTTCCGCGCGGGGCGGCGGTGCGCCACGGGGCGCGCATGGCGTACTTGCCCCGGCCGCCGTACGGCGTGACACGATCGATCGGTTCTTTATCGGCGCTGTGCCGCAACCCCCTTTCCCAGGAGGACCGTTGGACACCACGGACCGTTCCGAGAACCGCTTCGAGAGCTCTTCCCTCCGCCCCTCGCCGCTGTCCCGCCGCAGATTTCTGCAGGGCACAGCCTCCGCCGCCGCCGCTGCGGGGCTGGCCGGTGTCACCGCTCCCGCCGCATTAGCGCAGGATGCCGGAGCGAGCGGCGCCACCCTGTCCTTCACGGCCGCCACCAATGGCGCGGCCTCGCTCTCCCCGGCCGGTGACCGGCTGGTCGCCGAGATCCAGAACGTCCTGTGGTCGCTGCCGCGGGCCGGCGGCGATGCGGTGGCACTGACCCCGCCGGACCTGGAACCCACCCGTCCGGTGCACTCCCCCGACGGCCGCCGGATCGCCGTCTGCGCCTACCGCGGCGGCAACTTCCACCTCTGGACGCTCGCCGCCGACGGCTCCGGTCTCCAGCAGCTGACCGACGGCCCGTGGGACGACCGCGGCCCCGCCTGGTCCCCCGACGGCACCCGGATTGCCTTCGCCTCGGAACGGGGCGGGGACGCGGTGACCGGCAGCCCGTACCGGATCTGGGTACTGGAGGTGAAGACCGAGCGGCTGACCCGGGTAACCGGGCTGCCCGGCCAGGACGGCCCGCATCAGGACGCCGCCTGGGAGGACTTCGACCCCTGCTGGTCGCCGGACGGCTCGCGGATCGTGTTCGTACGGGGGCAGGTGGCGGGCGCGGCGCTGGTCTCCCGTACGGTCGCCTCCGTGCCGGCCGACGGACCGGGCCCGGTGCGCACCGAGCACACCGAGACGGCGGCCGCGCAGGTGATGGTGCCGGCGCTGTCCCCCACGGGGCGGCTCGCCTATCTGCGGACCACGGACTATCCGGGACCCACCTGCGCGCTGGTGGTGGACGGTGCCCCGGTCGCGGTCGACGGCGATGTGGAGCCGGTGCCGCCGCGCTGGGTCTCGCGGGAGGAGTTGCTGCTCACGGTCGGCGGGCAGTTCCGGATCGTCCGGGCCGATGCCCCGCAGCGGGCCGAGACCATCCCGTTCACCGCGCGGCTGCCGCTGGACCGGCCCGGCTATCGCGTCAAGGACTACGGCTTCGAGCGGACGACGGCCGGTCCGGTGCGCGGGGTCCATCTGCCCGCGCTCTCGCCCGACGGCCGCAAGGTCGCCTTTGCCGCGCTCAACTCTCTCTGGATCGCGTCCACTTCGGGTGGCGGTGCCCCGCGCAGGATCGTCCGGGCCGAGGCCACCCGCTACGTCCTGGCGCCGAGCTGGTCCCGCGACGGGCGCGCACTGCTCTATGCGGACGACCGGGACGGGCTGTTCGCGGTGCGCCGCCGGGACATCGCCACCGGCCGGGAAACGGTGCTGGCCACCGGCGGCCGGGTGCAGCCCGCACTGTCACCGGACGGCGGACGGCTGGCCGCACTGGACATGTCCGGAAATCTCATTGTACGGACGCTGGCCGACGGCACGGAGAAGGTGCTGGCCGCCCCGATGGGCGCCGGCGGGCTGCCCGGCCGCCCGAGCTGGTCACCGGACGGACGCTACCTGGCGTACTGCGACCGCAATCGCCTCAACCGCCGTTTCCGCGAGGGCTACAACGTCATCCGGATCGTCGACATCCAGACCGGAAAGGACCGGCTCCACCCGGTCGCCGAGCATGTCTCGATCGCCGACCGCTACGACTCCGGGCCCGTGTGGTCGCCGGACGGGCACTGGCTGGCGGTGATCGTCGAGTCCGCACTGTGGGTGCTGCCGGTGCGGCCCGACGGCACGCCGGACGGTGCGCCGCGGCGGCTGACCGACGAGAGCGCCGACCACCCGTCCTGGTCCGGGGACTCCGGCACACTGCTGTACCTCTCGGCCGGGAAACTACGGCTGATCAAGCTGTCCGGCGGCGCGGCACGGACCGTCCCGCTGCCCCTCGACCGGCGCCCCTCACGCGCCCGGGACACCGTCGTCCACGCGGGCCGGTTCTGGGACGGCACCGGCGACGAGGTGCGGGACGATGTCGATGTGGTGGTGCGGGACGGGCGGATCACCGCCGTGGAACCGCATCGCGCCGCCCGCGCGGGCGCGGCCCGGCGGGTGGACGCCTCCGCGCAGACCGTGCTGCCCGGCCTGTGGGACGCGCACACCCACCCCTGGCAGACGACCTACGGCGGGCGGCAGACCGCGCTGCAGCTGGCGTACGGCATCACCACCGCGGTCTCCTGTGGTGGCTTCTCCTACGAACAGGCCCGTATCCGGGAGGCCGTGGCGGCCGGTGTGCTCGCCGGGCCGCGCCTGCTGACCTGCGGAGAGCTGCTGGACGGCGGCCGGGTCGCGTACAGCATGGGGCGGGCCCACCGCACCCGCGCGGGACTGCGCCGCTCGCTGGAGCGCGGCGCGGCCCTGGACTGGGACTTCGTCAAAACCTATGTACGGGCGCCGGGCTGGGTGATGGCAGAGGCCGCACGCTTTGCACACGAGCGGCTCAACGTCCGCGCCGGGAGCCATCTGCTGACCCCGGGAGTCCAGCTGGGCCAGGACCTGACGACCCATCTGCAGGCCACCCAGCGGCTGGAGTTCGGACACGCGGTCACCAGTTCCGGGCACGCCTACCAGGACGTCGAGGAGGTCTACACGAGCACCGGCTTCCATCTTCTGGCCACTCCGTTCTCGGCGGCCGCGCTGCTGGGTGACGATCCGGCGCTGGCCGACGATGTGCGGGTGGCCCGGCTGATGCCGCCGTGGGACACCGCGGTCGTACGGGAGAACGCCGGGCATCGCCCCACCCCGGCGCAGCTGGCCGACATCGAGACCGAGGTCGGCGTCTACCGGCGGGTGCTGGACGGCGGCGGACTGGTCGCGCTGGGGACGGACCAGCCGCTGGTGCCGGTGGGGCTGGGCTTGCATCTGAGCCTGCGGGCGCTGCACCGCGGCGGTCTCGGTGTGAGCCGGACACTGCGCACCGCGACGGCACTGCCCGCCCGGGTGTTCGGTGCGGAACGTGACCTGGGGACGCTGGAGGTCGGCAAGCTCGGCGATATGACGCTGGTGGACGGCGATCCGTTCCAGGACTTCGACTCGCTGGTGCGGACCTCGGCGGTGCTGCGCGGCGGCCGGCTCTTCGAGCAGCGGGAGCTGACCGGCTCCTTCCCGGCACCGGCCACCCAGTCGCTGCGGGCGGCCGGCACCGACTGGCTGGAGGTGGGCCGGCAGCAGCGTCGTGAGTCCTGCTGCGACCTCTCGCACTGACGCACAACACCCCGCCGCGGCGGGGTGGGAGGCGTGGGGTGGCGCGGCTTTCGGGCCTCCGGAGCCGCGCCACAGGCATCCCCGAACCGGGGGTGGTGCGCATCCGCTTCGCGCTTCAACTCTTCGCTTAAATGCACCCAGTTGATGTTTTATGCGCCCCGCAGTAGGTATGCCAACGGGTATTGCACGGGGTAAGCGAAAGATCACTTTCCGGAACGTTCGCTGGGTGCGGCACTGCCAGTGCCGCCCCGAGGCGAGAGGCGACCAGCACGGGGGAGATCGCGAAAGAGGGGCTCGTCTTGCATCGCTACTTCACGGACCAGCGGCATGAGGCGCTCAGGCACCAGGTGCGGGAGTTCGCCGAGAAGGAGGTCCGCCCCCGGGTGGCGGAAATGGAGGCGAACCGTTCCGTTTGCCGTGACCTGTCGCGTCTGATCGCCCGGCAGGGATGGATAGGCGCGACGGTGCACCGCGCATACGGCGGGATGGGCGCCGGCCATGTCGCCAAGACCCTGATCATCGAGGAGCTCTCACGGGTGAGCGCCGCGATGGGCGCCATGGTGCAGGCCTCGCAGCTGGGCGTCGCGAAGATCGTCCACTTCGGCAACGAGGAGCAGAAGAAGACCTGGCTGCCGGCCATAGCCTCCGGCGACTGCCTGCCGACCATCGCGGTCACCGAACCGGAGTCCGGCGGCCATGTGCTGGGCATGACCTCCACCGCGGTCCGCGACGGCGACGACTACGTCCTCAACGGCCGGAAGATCTACGTCGGCAACAGCCATGTCGGCGATCTGCACGGTGTGGTGGTCCGCACCGGCGAGGGTTCCAAGGGCCTGTCGGCCTTTCTCGTCGAGTCCGACAGACCCGGCGTCCGGGTCGCCCCGCAGCAGCCCGCAATGGGGCTGCACGGCTTCAGCTTCGGTGAGCTGTTCTTCGACGACTGCCGCATCCCGGCGGCGAATTTGCTGGGCCGGGAGGGCGACGGACTGTCGGTCGCGTACTCCTCCAGCGTGCTGTACGGACGGCCCAACCTGACCGCCGTGTCGCTGGGCATCCATCAGGCGGTGCTGGACGAGACCACGGCGTTCTGCGCCGAGCGGCAGCGCTACGGCAAGCCGCTGGCGGACCTGGGCAACATCAAGCTCAAGCTCGGACGCATCCAGTCACGGCTGCTGCTGGCCCGGCTGTCCGCGTATCACGCGGTGCATCTGCTGGACCAGGGGCTGCCATGCGATGCGGAGCTGATGAACGCCAAGCTGGTCAATGTGGAATCGGCGCTGGAGTCGGCGCGCGATGCCATGGACATCCATGCCGGGTGCGGGCTGTTCACCGACCGGCCGGTGGAGCGCTTCCTGCGGGACGCCCACCACATCTTCGCGCCGGCCGGCACCTCCGACATCCAGCTGCTCCGCCTGGGCGAACTCGCCCTGGGGCGGGCGCGGGGCGAGTGGTCGAGCCGGCTCGCGGATCTGCTGCGGCGGGAGCCCTCGGAGTGGCCGGAAGAGGGCGACGCCCCGGCAGACGCCCCGGCGGACGCCAGGCGGAACGGTGACACCACGGCCACGGTGCCGGGCCAGCGCACCGGACCGGTGAGCCGGCGTTCATGGTGCACCCGGCCGTGAGGAGCGGCAGGCCCCGTCACGGGGCCGCGGTCACCGGCCCGGAGCCGATGCCGCGGCCCCGGGCCGGCGTCCGGCACAAGGGCCGTCCGCGCCGGGCACCGGGGCCGGGTTCCGCACCGTGAGGCCGCCTCGGGGAAGCCGCCTCAGGCGTCGCTCTGCTGCTTCTCCATGAGATGGATCTGCTCGACGAGTTCGGCGGCCATCGCCTTGATCGTCTCCAGCCCCTCCCGCCCCCAGGGGCGCGGTTCGAGGTCCACGACGCAGACGGTGCCCAGCGCCGTTCCGGTACGGTCGATCAGCGGCGCACCGAGGTAGGAGCGGATACCGATCTCGTCGACGACGGGGTTGCCGGCGAACCGCGGATAGTCGCACACGTCCTCCAGCACCAGGGCCTTGCGGCGGACGATGACATGCGGGCAGTAGCCGTGGTCGCGGTCCATCACCCGGCCCGGCTGGGCGCTGGCGGGCGCCGGTCCCAGCTCGACGGCCCGGTCCTGGGCGGGCGTGTAGAGACCGGCGAAGTACTGCCGACGCTCGTCCAGGAAGTTGACCATCGAGTACGGGGCCCGGGTGGTCCGGGCGAGTTTGCGCGCGAACTCGTCGAACGCGGGCAGCGGGGACTCACCGATACCGAGGGCGCGCAACCGGGCGACGCGCGCCGGGGCCTCGTCGTCCTGCGGGGTGAGCAGCAGATGACGCGTCGGGTCGTAGGAGGGGTACGGGGCGCGGGAGACGGGGTGGTTCATGGCAGCTCCGGGGTCGCGGCGAGGGCAGGGGTGAGCAGATGCTGGACGAGCGCCACCAGGACGCGGGTGGCCGAGCTGCACTGGCGGGCGTCGCAGACCACGACGGGGATGTCCGGGGAGAGGTCCATGGCGGTACGGACCTCGTCCGGGTCGTAGCGGTAGGAACCGTCGAACTCATTGACGGCGACGATGAACTGGATACCGCGCCGCTCGAAGAAGTCGACGGCGGCGAAGCACTGGTCCAGGCGCCGGGTGTCGGCGAGGATGACCGCGCCGAGCGCGCCGTTGGACAGCTCGTCCCACATGAACCAGAAGCGCTGCTGCCCCGGCGTCCCGAAGAGATAGAGGACGTGCGCGGGGCTGAGCGTGATCCGGCCGAAGTCCATGGCGACGGTGGTGGTGTCCTTGTCCTCGATGCCCGCCAGGTCGTCCGTACCGACGCTGATCTGGGTGAGGAGCTCTTCCGTACTGAGCGGCTCGATCTCGCTCACCGCTCCGACAAAGGTGGTCTTGCCGACCCCGAAGCCCCCCGCGACCAGGATTTTGAGCGCGGTGGGGAAGAGGTCGGTCGAGGAATCCCCCGGGGTGTGGGGGTCACAGTCGTTTGCGAAGTCCATTCAGCACCGCCTCCAGCAGGGCTCGGTCGGTACGGGACGCGGGCCCTGCCGAAACGGCTGCGGGGGCCCGCGCGGTGAGCGCCCCGCAGTCGACGAGGTCGGCGAGGAGCACTTTGGTGACCACGGCGGGCAGCCGTATGTGGGCGGCGATCTCGGCGACGGAGACCGGCCCGCAGCACAGCCCCAGCACCTGGGCGTAGTCGGGGCCCTGGCAGGAGACGGGCCGCCGGCCGGTGGCCATCACCATCGTCAGCAGGTCGAAGTGCGCCGTCGGACGGGTCCGGCCGTTGCTGACGGCGTACGGGCGGACCAGCCGGCCCGCCGCGTCGTCGTACCACGCTTCCCCGTTCTGCCCCCGTCGACGACGCACGGTCATGGTCAACGACCGCCCGCGGGCGCCTGCTGGCGTGCGGGGGTGGACAGATAGGGCCGCACGCTCTTGACCAGCATCGACATCTCGTATCCCAGCACCGCCACATCGGCTTCGCGGGCGGCGAGCACGGCCAGGCACGCGCCCGACCCTGCGGTGGACACGAACAGGAAGGCGGACTCCAGCTCGACGACGACCTGCAGGACGTCATCGCCCTCCCCGAAGCGCACACCGGCACTGCGGGCGAGGGAGTAGAGGCCGGAGGAGAGGGCGGCCATATGGTCGGCGCTGTCCGGGTCGAAGCCGTGGGCGGCCTTGACCAGGCCGTCCGAGGACAGCAGCAGCGCGCTCCGGGCATGCGGCACCCGCTGTACGAGCCCGGTCAGCAGCCAGGACAGATCGGTGTGCTGGCCTGACTGCAGCTGCGAATGCGCCTGCGCACGCACATCACTCACCATGGTTGCGGTCGTCTCCTCGGGGGCGGGCCATCGTGGCATCGTGGTCACGGTCGTAGAGCAGGTCGTGGCCGGCCGGGCTGCTGGTGTCGCGGCCCTGGGCCAAGGTGGTGCCGTTGCCGCCGGCGGTGTCACCGGCGTAGGTGTCGTCGGCGAGGCTGAAGCCACGCCGGAAGGCGGCCATCAGGCCGGGGTCGTGCTCGGGCTCCGGGCCCGTACGCCGTGCCGCGGAGGGCAGGATCGGCTCGCCGCGCAGCTCGGGGACGAGATGTGTCTGCTTGAGCCGCCGGGGCAGTCGCGGGCGGGCGCCGTTGTCCACGGCCGGCGGTGCGGGCGGCAGGACGACCGGGCCGGGGTCGGCGGGGCGATCGGCGGGGGTGAGGTCGGGGGCGAGGTCGGGGGTGTGCGACTCGGGCAACTGCGCGTCGGCCATCCGGACTTCAGGAGTGTGGGCGCCCGAGGCGCGGACCAGCCGGCGACGGCCGGCGCCGGGTTCGGTGTTCGCGAGGGCGGGGGGCGGAGCCTGAGCCGGGATCGGGACCGTACGGTCACCGTAGCCGTGCGACGCCATGTCGAGCACATGATCGGGGGCGGGGCCGGGGCTGGGGATGGCCACGGTCCGGTGGCCGGGGCCGGGCGCCGCCGGGCCGGGGGTATGGCGGTCGTGACGCTCAAGGTGGCCGTGGTGCGCCGGGCGGCTGTCGGTGTCGTCGACGAAGCCGCCGCGGTATCCCCCGTCGTGCTCACGCACCGGGTCGGTGTCCGGCGATCCGGTGTGCGGGGCATCCGCCCCGCCCGGTTCCGCGGCGGCCGAATTCGCGCCGAGCAGCTCCTGGGGCACGATCAGCACGGCCTGTACGCCGCCGTAGATGTTGCTCTGCAGCCGGACCACGATGCCGTGCCGCCGGGCGAGCGAGGAGACCACGAACAGCCCGATCCGACCGTCGCTCAACAGCTCGGCGACATCGATGTGTTCGGGGTCGGCCAGCAGGGCGTTCATCCGCGACTGCTCGTCCGCCGACATGCCCAGGCCGCGGTCCTCGACCTCGACCGCGAGACCGGCGGTGACGAGCTGGGCACGCAGCAGGACCGGGGTCTGCGGGGCCGAGTAGATCGAGGCGTTCTCGACGAGTTCGGCGAGCAGGTGGATGACGTCGGCGACGGCGTGGCCGCGCAGGGTGCCCTCGATCGGCGGCACCAGTTTGATCCTCGGGTACTGCTCGACCTCGGCGATCGAGGAGCGCAGCACCTCCGTCATGGACACCGGGCGGCTCCACTGGCGGCGCGAGACGGCGCCGCCGAGGACGGCGAGGTTCTCGGCGTGCCGGCGGATCCGGGTGGCCAGGTGGTCGACGTGGAAGAGGCCCTTGAGCAGGTCCGGGTCCTCGACCTGGTTCTCCAGCTCGTCCAGCAGCTCGATCTCGCGGTGCACCAGGGACTGCAGTCGGCGGGCGAGGTTCACGAAGACCTCGACCTTCTGCTCACTGCCGCTGGCGTTGCTGCGAGCGATGGCGACCGCATCGATGACGGCGGACTCGGCGGCCCGGCCGGCGGCGGCCACCTCGTGGGCGAGCAGATCGAGGGTGTCCCCCGTGGGCACCATGGCCTGTTCGGGCTCGCGGCGCTGGATCCACTCGCCCTGCCGTACGCGGTCGAGCAGGTCGTACAGATCGGACTGGCTGCGGGCGCAGACCTGGCGCAGCCGGGCGTAGCGGGCAACGACGGCGCGGGCCTCGGCGCCGGCGGCGGCGCCCGCGGTGAGCACGATGACGCAGATCAGCGCGAGCCCGCCGCACAGCACCACCCACTCGCGGCCGGTGAGCCGGGCACCGCCTGCCTGGACCACGAAGGCGGCGACGGCCGTGCAGATGACGGCGACGAGGAGGCAGGGGATGGCGGTGAGCCTGACCAGACGGGACCGTATCGCCGAGTCGGCGGCCGACTCGGGGAACGAGGCCCGGCCGTGTCGTCCGCCCTCACGCTCCCGCCGCCGGGCGGAGGCAGGTACGGGGGCGAATCCCGGGGAACCCTGGGGCCCCGGGGATCTCTGAGCCTCCTGAGAGGTCTGGGTCCCCTGGGGGAATGCGGTAGGCATGTGCCCTCCGGATCGGCCGTTGGCAGTTCGCGGAGCACGCACGCTAGTTGTTGCACGGGTGGGGTTCGGACCCACTTCGAGGTTTCGCTACCCCTCGCCACCTCCTTGAGTGGGCGTCGCGCGCACATCAGTACGAGACAATCCGAACTCCCGTACCACTGAAGGGAGTTGAAACCGACCGGGGTGCCTCTTTCGACGGCTCGTGCACGGCGCTCGCAGGCATGACGTACGCCGGGCGCCCGTTCGCCCCGCTGTACGCGCCCGGCACGGACAACGGCGCACCACCACGGCTCACTGCCCCGGCGGACGCCGGTGCGGCGATATGCCGGGGCGCTCGGCGAACGGTGCGGCGGCAGGTCCGGGGGCTGACGCCGGTGGTGCGTGCGAAGCGGTCGCGGAAGGCGGTGGGTGAGTCGAAAACCGACCTGCGCGCCGATGCGTTCACCCGAATGCGCCCCTCCACAGCTGCGCCTGTCCGTACGTCGTGATCGCGGCATGGCACCATGACGGCGCCCGCCACCGCCGGAGCGAATGGCCCTCCGCCCCGGCATCGGCGGGCCCCGGGGCCACCTCCCGCCAGGACCGCGGCATCGGCCGTGTGAGCGGCCCGCTCGTGGAACTCATGGGCACCGCCGACCTGATCCAGGTGTCAGCGGTCCGCGACGAGGTCCACGTCGGAGGCGGAAACCGCCGGCGGCCAGGCGGGCCAGCCGTGGACGGGGGGCACGGCGATCGCCCGCCACCACGGGTAGACGGCCGGCGGTGCGGCGGGCTCGAACGGCTCGCCCGGCCGGGGGTGGGCGCTGCTCACCCCGGCGTTGCGGGCGGCGGTCAGCGTCCACTCGGCAGGCTCGGCCCACGGGTGCGGCGCGAGGTTGAACGTGCCCCAGTGGATCGGCACCAGCACGCCGTGGGACTCCCCGCCCTGGAGGTCGAGGTGGGACCGGACGCCCTGTTCCGGGTCCATGTGGATGTCCGGCCAGAAGTCGCTGTAAGCGCCGATCTGGATCATCGTCGCATCGAACGGGCCGTGCGCCGCGCCGATCTCCGCGAAGCCGGAGAAGTAGCCGGTGTCGCCGCTGTGGAAGATCCGGTGCTCGGGTCCCGTGACCACCCAGGAGGCCCACAGGGTGTGCTGCGGTCCGCGCAGACCGCGGCCGCAGAAGTGCTGCGCGGGGGTGGCCGTGAGGGTCAGCCCGCCGACGCGGGTGGATTCGTGCCAGTCGAGCTCGGTGATCCGCTCCGCGGGCACGCCCCAGAACTCCAGGTCGGCACCGACCCCGAGCGGTACGACGAAGGCCGCGCCGGTGCCGGTCAGGCCCTGGATCGTGGGCATGTCGAGGTGGTCGTAGTGGTCGTGAGAGATCACCACGACATCGACCGGCTCCAGCTCCTCCAGCGCGATCGGCACCGGGTGCATCCGCTTGGGCCCGGCCCAGCTGACCGGCGAACAGCGCTCGCCCCAGACCGGGTCGAAGAGCACCCGCCGGCCGTCCATCTCGGCCAGCACACTCGAATGACCCATCCAGGTGAGCCGCAGGCCGGAAGCGGGCGGCTCCGCCCCGTCCGCGGCGGTCGGGCGGTACACCGGAATCCGGCCGACCGGTGCCCGGCGCAGCCGTCCCTCCCGGCTCAGCTGGGTCCGCATCATCGGCAGCGCCGAGCCGTGGAGCAGTTGTCGGGTCTCCACCGGGTTACGGAACTGGCCGTCCACGAACTGCGGCGACCTGCGCATCCTGGCCAGCCGCTCCCCCGTGGGCACAGCGCCGAAGGCCGCGGGGCGCAGCGCGGAAAGTCGAGTGCGACGGGGTCTGGAACCGGTCACGGCACCTCCATGGTCGGGGCAGTCGCGAAGTGAACGGGCCGCGCGAGCGGCGGGTTCCGGTACGCCGCGCCACACGGCGCCGCCGTACGGTTTCCGCACCACGACACCCGGACTCTCCACACCATCACCCGCAGACACAAACGGCGCGACCGGCCGTGGCATTCCGGGGAGCGGTGTGACCTTTCCCGGAGGCTGCGGCGGGCGCTTCCCCGCCCGGCAACCCGGACGCGTCCATCGGAGCGGCCCCGCGGGCGGGCTGCCGGGGCGGGCGGCCGGGCGCCGGGCGGGGACCGGCCTGCGGGCGAGCGGCCGCAGCCGGTTCCCGGGCGGGCTCACACCCCTTCGACGACCGCGGGCGGGCGGGGCAGGCCCAGCCGGTGGGGCAGAAGGACCGCATACGCAGAAAGATCCGCGGGGCGACGAGAGGGGTGGGCGGCGCGGTGAGGCAGAAGACGTCCCGGAAGGCCGCGCCGACCACACGGTCGATGGCGGCTCGGGCGAACAGCCGGTCGGTGTACCACGTGCTCAGCCGCTCCCCGAGGCCCGCCTTCGCGTCCTCGGGGCTCGCGTACGGGCGGTCCGAGCCGACCGCGGCGAGGCAGGCGGACTCCGCCGCGCGGGGCACCGCCCGCTGTGCCCGAGCGGTGATCCCGGGGCGCGGACCGCCGCCGTCGGCGGGCGCGGTGCGCCCGCCATTGGGGTGCTCTGCCATGTCCGCCTCGCTCCCCCGCCGGCCCGCCCTGCCGCCGCCGGCCCGCTCGCCCCCGTCCCGTCACCGGACCCGGACCCGGCCCCGGACCCGCGCGCCGTGTCAGGATTCGTACGACCGTGCCGGTGCCCGGTCGTCGTCCACGGAGCCTGATCACTGACGGCCGCAGGCTTCAGCGCCCTCGCCCTCGCCCTCCGTGTCAACGGCCCTTTCCGTCACCCGATTCGGGGGCAATGCCGCAGGTCCCGGCCGTCGCGTGTGAGCGCCCGTGCACCACCGGCCACTGATCGTCGGCGCTTCTTGCGCGTCCTTTCCTCCCTCGTGTCACCACAGTCACTGACATCCCGTGAGGAGCCGAGCCTGCGTCTAGACTCCCGGCAGCGGACGCACCTCGTCCGCAAACGGTCTCACCAGCAGGGGATTCGTCTCACCAGCAAGGGATTCAGGGACGCTCGTGACATTCCAGCAGGTTTCCGAGCCGTATGACGCCTATGACGTGCTCGTCGTCGGCGGGTCGGGCGTGGACACCGTCGTGTCGGTCGGCGCACTGCCCGTACCTCTCGCCGACTCCTATGCGGTACCGCCCGTTCACGAAGGGGCGGGGCACACCGGCACCGGTGTCGCGCTCGGCTGTGCGGCACTCGGGCTCACCACCGGATTCGTGGATTTCCTCGGCGACGACCATCCGGGCACGCTGGTCCGTGAGCGGCTGGCCGGCACCGGCGTCGATTTCCGGCCGCTGATCTCGCCGCATGGCACCCGGCGTGCGGTCAACCTCGTGGCCTCCGACGGCCGTCGGATGTCGTTCTACGACGGGCGGGACCCGCTCGATCTGCGGATGCCGCCCGATCATTACCTCCCTCCGCTGCGCCGCACCCGGCACGTCCATCTGTCGATCATGCACTTCGCCCGTTTCCTCTACGACGACATCGAGGCGCTGGGTCTCCCCGTGTCCACGGATCTGCACGACTGGGACGGGCTGACGGACCATCACCGGGAATTCGCGCTCCGCTCGGACCTGGTGTTCCTCAGTACGGCCGGGGCGGGGGAACGGATCGGGTCCGTCATGCGGGAGATCCTGCACGAGGGGCGCGCCGAGGCCGTGATCGCGACGGCGGGCGCGGGCGGGGCCTACCTCCTCACCCGGGACGACCGCACCCCACGCCTGGTGCCGGCCGCGGTCCCGCCCGGCCCCGTCGTGGACAGCAACGGCGCGGGCGACGCCTTCACCTGCGGCTTCCTCTACGGGCGGCTGGCGGGCCGGAGCCTCGACGAGTGCGCGCGCCTGGGCGCCGTCGCGGGTGCCTTTGCGTGTACTTCGCCGGGCACGCACACCCGCCTCGCCGGGCCGGCGGACCTGCGGTCGGCCCGCACCGCGACGGCGCCGGCCACCACCGCCGCGCCGGCCGGTGCCGGACAACGGCTTCCGGGGCCGCCGGACGCCCGGGTGTCGCGCGCGGGTGCGTAACCTCCGGCCGGGCCCACGGGCCCGGCCGGTCAGTCCTTGCGGCCCACCCCGCCGTAGAGCGCTGTGTTGTGGGCATCCTGCTCGCCGGGCACCGCGCCGTCCGGCCGCCACAGCGGCACCCGGACGACGCCCGGATCCAGCAGGGTGAACGGGCCGAAGAGCGGCTCGATCTCGGCCTGCGACCGCAGACTGAGGGTGGCGGTGGCGCTCTTGTAGACGTTCACGACGCCGTCTCGCACCCGCTCGTCCAGGCGGCCCTCCTCGTAGGACCCAGCGGTCGCATGGGACAGGACGAGGTGGCTGCCTGCGGGGAGCGCATCGGCGAGGGCGGCGACGAGTCCGGCGGGGTCCTCGTCATCGCGGATGAAGTGCAGTACGGCCACCAGCAGCAGCCCCACCGGCCGGCCGAAGTCGATCAGTTCCCGGACGGCCGGGTGGTCCAGCAGCGCCTTGGGGTCACGGACGTCACCGAGCACGAAGGCGGTGCCTTCGGTGTTGGTCAGCCGGGCCCCGGCGTGGGTGGCGACGATCGGGTCGTTGTCGACGTACACGACGCGGGTGTCGGGAGCGGTCTCCCGGGCCACCTCATGGGTGTTGCGCGAGGTGGGGATGCCGGTGCCGATGTCGATGATCTGGCGGATGCCGCCGGCGGCCAGTGCGCGCACCGCCCGCCGCATGAAGGCCCGGTTGGTGCGGGCGCCGATCCGCACCTCGGGGTGGACCTCGATGACACGCTCCGCGGCCACCCGGTCGACCTCGTAATTGTCCCAGCCGCCGAGGTAGTAGTCGTACATCCGGGCCGGATGCGGCCGGCTGGTGTCGATCTCCTCGGCCGAGAAACCCGAGTGCTCCGGGCCCTGGATGTACGGTCCGATGTCCGGGACCTCGTCGGCTGCCGCCACGGGTATCTCCTGCTCGCTCATGCCGTCCTCCGTTCGGTGCGCCGGCACGGGGCCGTGGAGAGCAGAAAGTCGGCGTGGCCGGCCTTTGCGCCCTCGATGAAACTCACCATTTCGCGGTGGGTGTAGATCAGCGCGGGGCCGTCCGGGTCGGTCGACTGACGCAGCGCGATCCGGCCGTCGCCCAGCCGCATCGCCTCGACGCACTCGCCGCCGTTTCCTCCGCTCCACGGCTTGTGCCAGCCCTCATTGCCCAGTTCGTTGGCGGGCATGCCGTTGTAGATGCGTATGCGATCCATGGTTCAGATCTCCTTGCGAAAGCCACCCAGAATGGCCTCGGTGGTGTGTGCCGGCGCGGCCTGCGCACACATCCGGTCCAGGGCTTCCAGGAACTGCGAGACGTCGTTGCGCTCGTCGAAGTACACGGCTCCGACGAGGCTTTCCGCGTAGGCGATGTCCGGGAGTTCCGGGATCGGGAAGCGGAAAATGTGGAAGGGGCCGTACATGGCCGGGTGCGGGCCCGCGGCGAAGGGCATGATCTGCAGCCGGACGTTCGGCAGCGCGGTGGCCTCCATCAGCCGGGTGACCTGGTCGCGCATCACCGATGTCCCGCCGATCGGCCGCCGCAGCACGGTCTCGTCCATGACCGCCCACAGCATGGGGGCGTTGTCACGGGTCAGCAGGGACTGCCGCTCCATGCGCAGCGCCACGATCCGGTCGATATCCGGCGCGGAGGCGTGCGGCATACCGGCCCGCACGACGGCGGCGGCGTAGTCCTCGGTCTGCAACAGCCCGGGGATGTAGTGGGGTTGGTAGGCACGGATGAGGTTGGCTTCGCTCTCCAGGCTGACGAATGCGCTGAACCACTCGGGGAGTACGTCCCGGAAGCGGTGCCACCAGCCGGGCTTGTTGGCCTCGCGCGCAAGGGAGAGGAAACCCTCGATCTCGTCGTCATCGGTGACGCCGTAGGTCGCCAACAGCTTCTCGACGTAGGGGAGTTTGAGGCCGACCTCGGCCTTCTCCATGCGTCGTATCGTGGCGTGGGTCACATCGAGGGCCGCGGCAGCCCTTTCGAAGGAGAGTCCCGCCTTCTCGCGCAGGTCCTGCAGTCGCTTGCCGAGCACCATCCGCAGGACGGTCGGTGCACCTGCCGACCGTGGGTCCGCCACGTCCGATCGCCTCCAACTGACATCAGTGATTGCAGTGTGTCATGCCGTCAGCATCACCAACAGACTGCACTTACGATTCTGCAAATTGCAGAGTGATCCTTGCCATCGGTGACCGACATCGCACATAGTTACGACGTGGCTTCCTCCAACAACGCTCCCTCGTTAGGGCGCTGTGGCGGCTTCGTCGCCCAGTGCCCGCAGGACGCGTTCCACTTGCCCGCGCAGCGCACGTCCGTGCCCGAGGCACGCAGACGCGTCAGTGCGCTGCTGCACGAGTGGGGCGCGGATCAACAAGTCCGCGACGATGTGGAGTTGGTGGTCTCCGAGCTGTTCACCAATGCGGTACGGCACACCGACAGCGAGAAGATCGGCTGCGAACTCTCGCTCTTCGGGGCGCACATCCGCATAGAGATCACCGACCAGGGCGGCCCGGAGGACTCGGCGCCGCATGTCCAGCCCGGCAGCGTGGACAAGGAGTGCGGACGAGGACTGTTCCTCGTCGGCGCCCTGTCCGAGAGCTGGGGGTCGCGCCCCGCCGACAGCGGCCGGGGCCGGGTCGTCTGGGCGGACCTGCCGTACTCCTCACAGGCACACTGAGGCCCCGCTCCGCATCGGCGGAATCGGGGCCTCCGTCATGCCGCACCCCTACGGGACCCGGTCGCCCTACAGCGGCAGCAGATCGGGCCGCTTGGGCTCGACATGGTCACCGGACGACTCGCCCCGCAGCCGGCGCCCGATCCAGGGCACGAGGTGCTCCCGCGCCCAGTGGATGTGGTCCCGCCGCGCCTCGGCGGCCGAGCGCTCCGTCTCCGGGGGCCACGGCTGGTCCGGGTCGGCCGGCACCCGCAGCCCGAGGACCTGCCCCGCGCGCAGCGCCACCCGCGTGTGCCCGTCGGCGGACAGATGCAGCCGGTCATCGCTCCATGCCCGCCGGTCCTGCACCGACTTCAGCGACCACAGGTCCAGGACCGGGCAGTCGTGCCGGTCCGCGATGGCCCGGACATGCGCCGTGTACGTGGCGATCTTGCCGCGCAGATGCTTGAGAACGGGGATGCCGCGGGTATCGAAGCCGGTGCACAGCAGGACCATACCGACCTCCTGCCGCAGATCGGCGACCGCCGCCTCGTACCGCTCGGCGACCGCGTCCGGGTCCGAGCCCGGCCGCAGAATGTCGTTGCCCCCCGCGCAGAACGTCACCAGGGCGGGGGCGAGCTCCTTCGCCCGGGGCACCTGCTCCTCGACGATCTGGTCCAGGAGCCGCCCCCTGACCGCGAGGTTCGCATAGCGGAAGTCCCCCTCGGCCTGCTGGTCCGAGAGAAGGACCGCCAGCCGGTCCGCCCAACCGATGTACGCCCCGTCAGGGCCGGGATCCCCGACCCCCTCTGTGAAGCTGTCCCCGACGGCTGCGTACGACCCGATGGCGCCGTGGGCGCCGTTGCTGAGGTATTTCGAATCGTCTGCCACGTCAGGACATAATTCACCCGGAGAAGTGACCTACGCCACCGTAACCAGGGGTTGACGAGGGGTGATTAATGCCACCAGGTCAAATTCTCCTCAAGTTGGAATAAAGATCGATCATGCCCCGCTCCCCCCGGCGCTTCGCTGCGCATCGAGGCGCGGCCGTTGCGACCTGATTGCCTATTGCATCAATGTCGTATCGTCGGAGGTGCCCCGCCTCGCCGACGAGCGGCGCCGGCGGACGAACCCGAGGAGCGCGCCCGTGACGCAGCAGACGCCGCAGGTCCCACAGGCCCAGCCCGAGCTCACGGAGGTCCGCAACTTCCGCGATGTGGGCGGTCTGCCGACCGTGGACGGGCGTCGCGTACGGGAGGGCAGGCTGTTCCGCAGCGGGCACCTCGCCCACGCGACCGAGGCGGACGCCGCATTTCTGGCCGGCCTCGGCCTGCACACCATCTTCGATTTCCGCAATGCCTCGGACATCAAGCTGGAAGGCCCCGATGTCACGCTCCCCGGCGTGCGCCACGTGAATATCCCGCTCACCGACCCGGCCGACGGCGCGGAATTCTGGACGATGGTGCGCGACGGCGAGCTGGACCAATTGCGTTCCGCGCTCGGCGACGGCAAGGCCGCAGCGCGGATGGCCGCCACCTACCGCCACATCATCATCACCCGCACCGAGGACCACAGCAGGGTGCTGCATGCGCTCGCCGAGGACAGCGTCCCCGCGCTGATGCACTGTGCGGCCGGCAAGGACCGCGCGGGCCTGTCCGTCGCCGTGACGCTGCTCGCGGTCGGGGTGGAGCGGGACGCCATCGAGGCGGACTACCTCAAGTCCAACGATCCCCATCGCCGCTACAAGATCCGTCGTTCCGACAACTCCGCGGTCGGGATGTCGCAGGAGGTCATGGAGCTGCTCTCGCCACTGTTCGGGGCGCACACCGACTATCTCGCGGCCGCCTACGACGCGATCGTGCAGACCTGGGGTTCGACGGAGAAGTACCTCACCGAAGGCCTGAAGCTGTCGCCCGCCACCCGTGAGCGGCTGCGCACCCAGCTGCTGACGGACTGACCACAGCACTGCCCGCGCACCGCACCGTGTCCCACCCCGCGGCCGCGCTCCGGCCGCGGCCGGGACGGTGCCCCGCTCCCCCGACGTCCGCTCCCCCGCCGTCCCGCGCGCCCGGCGGGCCGTCAGGTCGCTGACGGCCCGTGCCGTTGCGGCGCCGGGCAGCGCCTCCCCCGGTCCGCTCAGCGGTTGGCGACCGCCTGCTTGACCAGCGTCCGCCCGAAGTCCCACATCAGACCGCCGCCCCCGTGCGCGTCGTCCATGACGGCCGTGAACGCCTCGACGAAGCGGTCCACTTCCCGCTCGCCGATGATCAGCGGCGGAATCAGCTTGATGACTTCGAGGTGGTCGCCGGAGACCTGGGTCAAGATGCGGTGCCGCTGCAGCAGCGGCACCACGACCATCTGCGCGAACAGCCCCTTGCGGGCCGTCTGCAGCATCGTCCAGCGGCTGCGCAGACCGAGGGACCTGGGCCGGCCGAACTCGATGCCGATCATCAGGCCGCGGCCCCGTACATCGTGCAGCAGCTCGTATGTGTCGACCAGCGCGGCAAGCCGGGAGCGCAGCAGCTCGCCGGTGTGCCGGGCGCCCGCGACGAGCTGCTCGTCCTCCAGCACCGAGAGCACCGCCAGACCGGCTGCCATCGCCTGGGCATTGGCGCCGAAGCTGGCGGAGTGCACCAGCACCCGGTCCATGGACGAGTAGACCTTCTTGAAGATCCAGTCCTTGCCGAGGGTCGCCCCGACCGGGACATAGCCGCCGGACAGCGCCTTCGCCACACACACGAGATCCGGCTCGACACCGTCCTCGTGCTGATAGGCGAAGAAGTCGCCGGTACGGCCGAGGCCGGTCTGCACCTCGTCGGCGATCAGCAGGGCCTTGTGCCGGTGCAGCAGCTCCTGCGCGGCCCGCAGGAAACCGGGCGGGGACGGGTGAACGCCCTTGCCCTGGATCGGCTCGATGACGAACCCCGCCACGTCACCGCGCTTCAGCTCCCGCTCCAGCGCGTCCAGATCGCCCATCTCGACGGCGGTGTCCGGCAGCAGCGGGGCGAAGCCGTCCCGGAAGCCGTCCTCGCCGTTGACGGAGAGCGAGCCGGTGGTCAGGCCGTGGAAGGCATGGGTGCAGTAGAGGATGCGCGGTCGGCCGGTGGCGTAGCGGGCGAACTTCAGGGCGGTCTCGACGGCCTCGGTGCCGCTGTTGCCGAAGAAGGCCCGGTCGAGGTGGGGCGCGTAGCTCAGCAGTTTCTCGGCGAGCAGGCCGGGCAGCGGCTGGCAGTCGAAGCGGGTGAGGTCGGGGAGTTCGGCGTCCAGGACGTCGTGCAGTGCCTTGCGGACGACGGGGTGGTGCCGGCCGAGGCCCATCACCCCGAATCCCGCGAGCATGTCCAGGTAGTCCTGGCCGTCGGTGTCCCAGAAGTAGGCACCCTGGGCCCGCTCGTAGACCTTGTCGAAGCCGATGGTGTGCAGCATGCGCGGGAGTTGGTGGTTGAGGTGGCGGGCGTGCAGCTCGTAGCGCTCGCCTCCGCGCTCGGCGAGCAGTTCGGTCAGATCGAATCCGGTCACGAGTGGCTCTCCTTCCGGGCCAGCGCGGCGCTGATCCGGCCGGCGATCTCGGCCGGGGTGAGGCCGAGATCGGCCAGCAGCTCACCACGCCTGGCGTGCGGCAGAAACTGCTCGGGGATGCCGAAGGTGCGCAGCGGCACGTCCACCCCGGCGTCCCGCAGAGCCTGGCCGACCGCCCAGCCCACGCCTCCGGTAGAGCAGTTGTCCTCGACGACGGCCACCATGGCGTGCTCCGCCGCGAGCCCGGGGAGGGCTTCGTCGACCGGCTTGACCCACCGCGGGTCGACGACGGTCGCATCGACGCCGCGCGCCGCGAGCAGTTCGGCGACCCGCAGACAGACCGGAGCCATCACACCGACCGCGACCAGCAGGACGTCCGGATGCGGCGCCCGGTGGAGGACATCGATGCCGCCGGTCCGGTCCACGGCCGGGATCGGGTCGTCCACCGGTGCCTTGGGGAAGCGGACCACGGTCGGTGCGTCGGCCACGTCCAGCGCTTCGCGCAGCTGGGCGCGGAGCTGGTCGGCGTCGCGCGGCGCGGCGATCCGCAGGCCCGGTACGACACCGAGCACCGACAGGTCCCACATGCCGTTGTGCGAGGCACCGTCGGTACCGGTGACGCCGGCCCGGTCCAGCACGAAGGTGACCCCGCACCGGTGCAGCGCCACATCCATCAGCACCTGGTCGAAGGCGCGGTTGAGGAAGGTGGCATAGACCGCGACGACCGGATGCAGACCGCCGGTGGCCAGCCCCGCCGCCGACACCGCCGCATGCTGCTCGGCGATGCCCACGTCCCACACCCGGTCGGGGTACGCCTCGGCGAACTTCCCGAGCCCGACCGGCCGCAGCATCGCCGCGGTGACGGCGACGACGTCCTCGCGTTCGGCACCGATGCGGACCATCTCGTCGCCGAACACGGACGTCCAGGACGGTGCGCCGGACGGGGTGACGGGTGCGCAGGTCAGCGGGTCCATCACGCCGACGCTGTGGAAATGGTCCGCCTCGTCCTCCAGGGCGGGCCGGCAGCCGCGGCCCTTCTCGGTGAGGCAGTGCACCAGCACCGATCCGTGGAAGCCCGCCGCGCGGCGCAGCGCGGATTCGACCGCCGCGATGTCATGGCCGTCGACCGGTCCGAGATACTTCAGTCCCAGGTCCTCGAACATGCCCTGGGGCGCGAAGGCGTCCTTGAAGCCCTTCTTGGCACCGTGCAGCGAGTCGTAGAGCGGCTGTCCGACGACCGGGGTGCGCTGGAGCACGTCCTTGCCCCAGGCCAGGAATTTCTCATAGCCGTCGGTGGTGCGCAGGGTGGCGAGGTGGTCGGCGAGGCCGCCGATGGTGGGGGCGTAGGAGCGTTCGTTGTCGTTGACGACGATGATCAGGGGGCGGTCCTTGGCCGCGGCGATGTTGTTGAGCGCCTCCCAGGCCATCCCGCCGGTCAGCGCGCCGTCGCCGATGACGGCCACCACATGGTCGTCCCTGCCGCGCAGCCGGTTCGCCTTGGCCAGGCCGTCGGCCCAACCCAGCACCGTCGAGGCGTGGCTGTTCTCGATGACGTCGTGCGGGGACTCGGCCCGCGACGGATAGCCGGACAGTCCGCCCTTGGCCCGCAGCTTGGAGAAATCCTGACGTCCGGTCAGGATCTTGTGCACATAGGACTGGTGGCCGGTGTCCCACAGGATGCGGTCGGCGGGCGAGTCGAAGACCCGGTGCAGGGCGATGGTCAGCTCGACCACCCCCAGGTTGGGCCCCAGGTGGCCGCCGGTGCGGGCGACGGCCTGCACGAGGAAGTGCCGGATCTCCTCGGCGAGTTCGGCCAGACACTCCCCGGGGAGCGCCTTGAGGTCGCGTGGCTCCCGGATGTTCTCCAGCATCGTCATGTTCGGTCCCCCTCTACGGGTTCAGCTGACAAAGACCGGCCCGGCCCGGCCCCACGCGCGGCGTACGGCGCAGGGGCACAGGCCGGACCGGGACGCCGGTGAGCCGTGATGCCGCGGGCTCACCACTGGTCAACGGTCACCCGTGGTTTCCGGCGACGGTCTCCCTGGCCGCCCGGAGCGACTCCTTGAGCGACCCCATGGTGGCGAGGACGGCGGTCGGCTCGTAGCCGCAGTGCGCCATGCAGTTGGCGCAGCGCGGGTCCTTGCCGCGGCCGTACTTGTCCCAGTCGGTCTCCTCGATGAGCTCCCGGTACGTCGGGACGTAGCCGTCGCTCATGAGGTAGCAGGGGCGCTGCCAGCCGAAGAGCGAGTAGTTGGGGATCGCCCAGGCCGTGCACGGGAAGTCCGCCTTGCCCTCCAGGAAGTCCAGGAAGAGCGGGCTGTGATTGAGCCGCCAGCGGCGCCGGTTGCCGCCGGCGAAGGCCTTCTTGAACAGCTCCCGGGTCTGCTCGACGCCGAGGAAGTGCTCCTGGTCGGGGGCCTTCTCGTAGGCGTAGGCGGGCGACAGCATCATTTCGTCGACCTGCAGCTCGTCATTGAGGAAGTTGAGGACCTCGATGATGGTCTGCGGGGTGTCGGTGTTGAAGAAGGTGGAGTTGGTGGTGACCCGGAAGCCGCGCCGCTTGGCTTCCTTGATCGCCGCCACCGCCTCGTCGAACACGCCCTCCTTCGCGACGGATTCGTCGTGCCGCTCCCGCATTCCGTCGATGTGCACCGCGAACGCGAAATACGGCGAGGGCGTGAACTTCTCCATCTTCTTACGCAGCAACATCGCGTTGGTGCACAGGAATACATACTTCCGCTTCGCCACCAACTGCCGCACGATCTCGTCGATCTGCGGGTGCATCAAGGGCTCGCCACCGGCAATGGAGACCATCGGCGCACCGGACTCCAACACCGCGCCGACCGCCTGCGCCACCGGCATGCGCTGTTTGAGCACGCCCGCCGGATGCTGGATCTTCCCACAGCCTTCGCATTTCAGATTGCACGCGAAGAGCGGTTCCAGCTCGACGATGAGCGGGAACTTCGCCCGCCGACGGATCATCTTCTGTTCAAAAAGATAGGTCCCGACCCGGATGGACTGACGGAGCGGCATAGCCATCTGGCTCACCTCCAGGGGAGCAGCAAAGAACGGTGCCATTCAGAGAAAACAGGAAGTACGGAGCGCAGCACTCGGAAGGCTGATATTCCACCGCGGACGGTGCCGATGCGTACGAGTTCATGTTCTGGAGCGTCCACGACCACCCGGACGGCCGCAACCGGACGGCTTCCGGCGCGCCGGGCGGCACGGAGTGTCGCGGCGGATTCCATGTCCACCGCGATCGCGCCGGCGGCATGCAGCCCGGCCCGCTCCGCGCCGCGTACGACGTGGTCGGAGCCGCGCAGCAGACCGCTGTGCACGGTCAGGCCGCGCTGCCGCAGGGCCCGTAGCAGCGGGCCGTTGTCGTGGCAGAGCGTCTCCGGTGCGTCCGCGTGATGACCGCGGGTGGCCTCGGCGACGACCACGTCCCCGGGGCGCATCCCCGGGGCGAGGCCGGCGCAGAAGCCACTGGCGACGACGGGGGAACGTTCGGTGACCGATCCTGCACTCAGGGCTTGGGTGAGGGCGCGTTCGGCCGCCTGGGGGCCCATCCCCGTGCGGAGCGTGACGAGCTGCGGGCCGGTTCCGCCCGCCGCTCCCCCGCGGCCGCCCCCGCGCAGCGCGAACCGCTCGATGCCGAGCGCACAGGCGACCAGCAGGGGTGGGACCGCGTCCGTGGAGGGCGGCCGGCCCGGCATCAGGACCCCACCGGCGCGCAGGCCGGTCCCCCGTTGAGGTAGCGGCCCAGTGCCGTCAGCGGGAAGACCTCGCGGTAGAGGTGATAGTTGATGGAGAAGTCCCAGGGGAAGCCCGTGCCGGTGAAATACGGCTCGTCCCAGGACCCGTCCTCGCGCTGGGTCGCGGTCAGCCAGCGCACTCCGCGCCGTACCGCCTCGCTGTCCCGTTCACCGGCCGCGAGCAGCGCCATCAGTGCCCAGGCGGTCTGTGAGGCGGTCGAGGCGCCGCGCCCCGCCCACCGCTCCTTGTCCTGGTAGGAGCGCTGGTCCTCGCCCCAGCCGCCGTCGTCGTTCTGCACCCGCTCCAGCCAGAGCACCGCCCGGCGCACCGCGGGGTGCGAGGCGGGGATGCCGGCCGCGGCGAGCGCCGGGAGCACCGAGCCCGTACCGTAGAGGTAGTTCGTGCCCCAGCGGCCGAACCAGGCACCGCTGGGCTCCTGTTCGGCCAGCAGCCAGGCGATGCCCCGGCGGGTGCGCGGGTCGTGGGTACGGCCGACGTCGGCGAGCATCTCGACGACATGGGCAGTGACATCGGCCGACGGCGGGTCGATGACCTCCCCGAAGTCGCAGAACGGCAGACGATTGGGGAACGGGCTGGTGTTGTCGACGTCGAAGGCTCCCCAGCCGCCGTTCCTGGACTGCATGCCGAAGTTCCAGCGCACCGCGCGGCCCACCGCGGCCTCGACCCGCTGTGGATCGGGGTGCTTGACCCGGCGCAGCGCGAGCACCACCTCGGCGGTGTCGTCGATGTCCGGGTAGTTGTCGTTCTCGAACTCGAACGCCCAGCCTCCGGAGGGGAGTTGGGGGCGCTTCACGCTCCAGTCGCCGGGCCGGTCGATCTGCTCGTCGAGCATCCAGTCGACGGCTTTGACCAACTGCGGGTGGCCGGCGGGCAGTCCGGCGTCGGCGAGCGCGATGGTGGCCAGGCAGGTGTCCCAGACCGGGGACTGGCAGGCCTCGATCATCCGGGCCCCGTCCTCGCGCCATACGGCGAACCGGTCCAGGGAGGCCAGGCCGGTGCGGAGCACGGGGTGGTCGAGGTCGTAGCCGAGGAGGTGCAGGGCGATGACGGAGTAGACAGCGGGGGGCTGGATGCCGCCCCAGCAGCCGTCGTTCTCCTGCCGCTCGATGATCCAGCGGGCGGCGGAGCGCATCGAGGCGCCGCGCAGCTTGCCCAGGGCGACCTTGCGGTAGAGGTGCAGCGCCTTGTCGAGGCGCTGGAAGAGACCGTCCCAGGTGGTGGCGGGGGCGAGCGGTCGCGGCGGGTTGGGCCGGCGCGGATCGGTGTGCAGCTCGTCGAGGCCGAACGGCGCCGGGCGCACCGGACGCTTGGCCGAGACGATGGTCAGCGGCACGATGGTCTGCCGCGCCCAGCACCCGAAGTCATAGATGTTGAGCGGGAACCACTTGGGGAAGTAGAGGAGTTCCGGGGGCAGTTCGGGCAGGTCGTCCCACTTCCACCAGCCGAAGAGGGCCAGCCAGATGCGGGTGAAGACCCGGGCCGCGGCGATGCCGCCCCGTTCGCGGATCCATGCGGAGGCCTTGGCCATGTGCGGGGCGTGGGGGGCGTCCCCGGCGAGGCGCAGGGCGACATAGGCCTCGATGGTGGCGGAGAGCTCGCCGGGCCCGCCGTGAAAGGTGGCCCAGGTGCCGTCCGCGCACTGCTCGCCGCGGATGTGCCGGGCCGCTGCCGCGGTGAGCTCCGGGTCCTGGATTCCCAGGAATTGACGGAGCATCAGATCTTCGGCGTCCATCGTGACGTTGGTCTCGAGGTCGCCTTTCCACCATCCGGCGGGATCCTGGAGGGAGAGCAGACGGTCCGTGGCCCGGACGGTCGCACGCCGGGCGGCCTCCGCCGTGTCCTGTCGTACGGCGGTCCGGGTGGGTGTGGCTGGTTCGGTTGTCTCAGCGGTGGCCTCGCTGGCCGAGGGGGCCCGGGGCGGCAGCGCCCCGGTGCTTCCGTCGGTCGTCGCTGTCATGGTTTCCCCTTCTGCAGTGAACTGTGAAAAGCGTGCTCAGGGATTCCGTCGGCCGGCACCCGGATGGCGCCGGCCGGCGACTGCGATCTATTCGGTGTCGATGGTGATCATCTCTTTCGTACAACGACGAAGTCCGCGAGTGCGACGAGCTGTGCGCGGACCTTTTCGGGAATGTCGATCCCGTCCAGGGCAGCGATGGCGGTGGCGTGCTGGCGGCGGGCCTCCTGGGAGGTCCACTCGCGGCCGCCGGCCTCCTCGATGAGGGCCGCACGGGAGGCGAACTCCTCCTCGGTGAAGTCGGCAATCTCGGTCTCGCTCTTCTTCGCGTCGACCGCCAGGATCCCGGCGAGACGCTCCGAGGCCGGGCCGCCGGCGGCCAGCGCGGCGACGACCGGCAGCGACTTCTTGCGCTGGCGCAGGTCGCTCCAGGGCCGCTTGCCGGTGGCGTCCGGGTCGCCCCAGATCCCGAGCAGGTCGTCGACGGCCTGGAAGGCGAGGCCGAGGTGGTAGCCGTACTTCTCCAGGGTGTCGGCGGTGCGGTCGTCGGCGCCGCCGAGGACGGCGCCGATGGAGACGGCGCAGGCCAGCAGCGCGCCGGTCTTGTTGCCCTCCATCTCCAGGCACTCCTCGACGGTGACCCGCTCGCGGTGCTCGTAGGAGATGTCCTGGGCCTGGCCGTCGATCAGTTTGCGGGAGGCCTGGGTGAGCCGGCGGGTGGCGCGGCCGGCGTCGACCGTGCCGAGCTCCAGCAGTATTTCGTTGGCCAGGGCGAACAGCGCATCGCCGACCAAGATGGCCTGCGCGGGGCCGTGCACCTTCCAGACGGTGTCCCGGTGCCTGCGCTGCTCGTCGCCGTCCATGAGGTCGTCGTGCAGCAACGAGAAGTTGTGCACCAGCTCGACGGCGACGGCGCCGGGGATGCCCACCTCCGGGGCGGCGCCGGCGGCCTCGGCCGACAGCAGGGCGAGCGCAGGCCGGACCGCCTTGCCGCTGTCGCCCGCGGTGGGGCGACCCTCGGCGTCGATCCAGCCGAAGTGGTAGGCGGCGACGGTGTCCATGGGAGGAGCGAGCCGGTCCACGGCGGCACGCAGCACGGGAGTGGCGAGTGTCCGCCCGCGCTCCAGCAGCGCGGTGACGCTCTCGGTGTCGATAGCTGGGGAAGCCGGATTCACGGTTTCTCCTCTGTTTCCGATGCTCGTGCTCGTGCGAGCGCTCGTACTCGTAGTCATGCCGCCTCCTGAGGCAACTGGCCCTGGGGGAAGCCGAGTTCGGTGAGTGCCTCGCGAGCGGCGGCAGTGCCGCTGCGAACAGCGCTTTCCATGGTCGCGGGCCACCCGGTGGCGGTCCACGCACCGGCCAGGAACAGGCCGGAGGCTTGGGTGCGGGCGGCGGGGCGGAGCCTGCCGACGCCCGGGGCGGGCGCAAAGGTCGCGGTGCGCTCGCGGGTGACGAAGAAGTCGTAGATCCTGGCGCCCCGGGCGGCGGGCAGCAGCCGCTCCAGCTCGGGCAGGTAGCGGGCACGGAGCTTGGCGACCGGCTGGTCGATCTCGTCTTGCGCGGCGGACTGCGAGACCGCCAGATACTGGCAGCGCTCACGGCCGGCGAGATGCGTCAGCCCCGAGGCCTCGGTACGGTCGAAGACCCACTGGACCGGGGAGCCGACCGCGGCGAAGAAGGGGCGGCGCAGCACCTTGCGGTCGTAGACGACATGGAGGTTGAGGATCGGGGCCGTGCCGATGTCCAGCAGCCCGTCCTTGCCGTCCAGCGTCCCGTCGGGCAGCAGGGTGTGGGCCTCGCGCTGCGGTACGGCCAGGACGACGGTGTCCGCGGTCAGTTGCTCGCTGCCGTGCGGGCCGTTCTCCACCGTGACCTGCCAGCCGTCGTCGCCGCGGGTGACCGCCCCGGCGCGGGTGCGCAGGGCGATGCGTACGCCGGCCTTCTCCAGGGCCGTGCGGGCGAGGGTGTCGTGGACGTCGCCGAGCGGGACGCGGGACCAGCCGATGTCGGCGGCGCCGGGGGCGGACAGCAGCCCGGTCTTGAAGACCTTGGCGGCCAGGCCCATCGAGACGTCATCGGCGCGGGCGTTGAGGGTGGCGATGCCGACCAGGTCCCACAGCGCCTCGACGGCGCGGGCGGACTGGCCGTACCGGCGCAGCCAGCTGCCGAAGTCCACGGCGTCCAGCGCGGGGTCGGCCGGGTCGAGGCCCTTGAGCGCGAGGGTGGCGCGGACGACCCGGGCCCGCTCGGCGGGCGAGAGGTGCGGGTACCCGGCCAGGCTCCGGGCGAGGTGCAGCGGTACGGGAAGCGCGGTACGGCGCAGCCGGCCGAGCCGCATCCGGTCGGCGTCCAGGACGGGTACGTCCATGCGGTCCTGGAGGGGCACCAGCTGTGCGGCGCCGATCCGCTCCAGCAGCCCGCTGTAGGCGGTACAGCAGCGCAGATAGACATGCTGGCCGTTGTCGACGGTCAGCTCACCGGCGCCGGAATCGCGGCGGAAGGAGAAGACCAGCCCGCCGAGGCGGGGCCGGCCCTCGACGAGGGTGACCCGCAGCCCCGCGTCGGCCAGTGCGAGCGCCGCGGTGGTACCCGCGAGACCGCCCCCGACGACCACCGCGGCCGCCCCTTCGGGACGGCCGGGCGGCAGGTCGTACCGCCGGCCGGGCCGCATGGCTCCCGATGTCATGTGCTCTCCCCCCGTACTGCTGTCAGGGACGCAGCCGCCCGGGGGAGGGTTGCCCGCCGGGCTGACGCGGGATCACCGCCGCCGTTCGCCGTCCGGTGCGTCATCCGCGCCTCCGGACGGACTCCCGGCGGCCGATCGCCCGCGCGTCGAGCCCGGACAGCCCGCGCACCGCGACGAACGCCTTCTCCCGGCCGGGCAGCGAGACCCGTCCGCGCAGCACCGCCTCGGGGTCGGCGGCGATCCGGGACAGCAGACGGTGGTAGATGCCGGCCATCGCGGCCACGCAGGCGCCGCTGCGCCGGTCGAGCATCGGCAGCAGCCGGAAGCCCTCGGCGAACAGCGCACGGGCGCGTTTCACCTCGAAGTGGACCAGACCGGAGAAATCGGAGCCGGGTGGCGGCACGGAACGCTCGAAGCCGTCCGCACAGCCGAACTTGGCGAGGTCCTCGGCCGGGAGGTACGTGCGGCCGTTGCCGGCGTCCTCGCGAACATCCCTGAGAATGTTGGTCAGTTGCAGGGCGAGGCCGAGGGTGTCGGCGTACTCGGAGGCGCGCTCGGCGTCCCGCGCGCCCGGGACCGTGCCGAACACGCCCAGCGAGAGCCGGCCGATGGCGCCGGCGACACAGCGGCAGTAGCCCCGCAGCTCGTCCCAGGTCTCGTAGGTCTCGCCGTGCACATCCATCAGCACGCCGTCGATCAGCTCGTCGAGCCCCTCCAGCGGCAGTGGGAAGCGGCGCGCGGCGTCGGACAGCGCGACGGCGACCGGGTCGGTGTCGTCCTCGGCGATCCGGCCGTCCTTGATGCGCGCCAGCAGCGCCCGGGTGTCCTCCAGGCGCCTTTGCTTGGCGGTGGGCTCCAGGGTGCCGTCGCCGATGTCGTCGACCCGGCGGGAGAAGGCGTAGAGCGCCGACATGGCCTGCCGCTTGTCGGTCGGCAGCAGCCGGATGCCGTAGGCGAAGTTGCGTGCCTGCTGCCCGGTGATGGCCTCGCAGTAGCGGTACGCAGCGAGCACCGGCGCGGACGCGTGTGCAGTTGCCTCCACGGTCCGACTCACCCCTTCCTTCGCAATGTCGCCCCCACCTCGCGCAGCAGGCTGAGCTTGGTCGGCTTGGGCGGTCCAGGGAGTACGTCGTGATCGGCGGCCGCGACCGCCTGGAGTGCAGCGCGTCCGCCGGCCACGAAACCGGCCAGCAGCAGCTTGAGTCTGCCGTGGACGCTACCCACCAGCGGGGTGCCTTCACTCAGCAGCTCACGGGCGCGTTCGGCTTCGTAGGCGATCAGTGCGCGCACCGATGCGCCCCCGCTCGGCGCGGCCAGATCGGCCTCGTTGACACCGAAGCGTTTCATGTCCTCGGCGGGGAGATAAATGCGGTCCCGCCCGAGGTCCTCGGCCACGTCCTGGACGTGTTCGACGATCTGGAGGGCGGTGCAGACCGCGTCGGAGAGGCGGATGCGCGCGGGGCTCGCGGTGCCGGTGAGGGCGAGGACGAGCCGGCCGACGGGGTTGGCGGACAGCTCGCAGTAGGCGGCCAGGTCGTCATAGGTGCCGTAGCGGCTCACCCGCTGGTCCTGCCGGTTGGCCTCGATGAGAGCGAGGAACGGCTCGGGGGTCAGCGCACAGCGGCGGACGGTCGGGCCGAGCCGGCGCAGCAGCGGATGCCCGGGGCCGGGGGCGCGGTCGCTGAAGACGCGGTGCAGGTCGGCTTCGAGCGCGTCCAGCAGCACAAGCCGGGCTCCCCCGCTCTCGGCCGCACCGGCCCGCGAGGTGCCCCCGGCGTGCGCGCGGTCGAGTCCGAGGAGTACGGCATCGCCGCCGCCGGGTGCGAGATCGCCGTCACCGATGTCGTCGACGAGCCGGGCGAAGCCATAAACGGCCATCAGATCGGCCCGCCAGGCGCGGGGCAGGAAGAACGGCGCCACCGGGAAGTTCTCGTGTGCGGCCTGATCGAGCACGGTGCGCGTCTGCTCCCGCTCGTCGCCCGCCGCCCCCTTCCGGGGGAAGGCGCGACGCGCCTGCTCGTTGTCTCGGCTCACCGGGGGCTGCCCGGCGCATTTCGGTGCCGGAGCGAACCAGTAGCCATTGCCGTCACGTCTCCCGTTCTACACCGCCAAGCCAAAACATCCTATTTCGGACACGCCGCAGCAGGCGACGCGCCCCGATCGAGCCCACATCGCCCGCTCGGGTGAGCATTGCCCGACATATACCACTTGTGTTGTTCGGTACCCGTACAGCTTACGCCGTACATCTCACCCGCGATCGAGGGGGTACCGAAGCCGAGGGCAACCACCCGGTCAACATCCATTACGCCCGAACTGTTCCCGCTGCCAACGGAGTTGGCCATTTCGTGACACCCGAAGGCCTCCGCGAGGCGGACTCACGGAGGCCTTCGGGTGCGGAACGGGCTATTTGCCCGTTTCCTTTTCGTACGCCTTGATCACTTCGTCCGTGGCGCCGTCCATCATCAGCTCGCCGCGCTCCAGCCACAGGACCCGGTCGCAGGTGTCCCGGATCGACTTGTTGTTGTGGCTGACCAGGAAGACCGTGCCGGCTTCCTTGCGCAGTTCGCGGATGCGGGCCTCGGAGCGCTTCTGGAAGCTGCGGTCGCCGGTGGCCAGCGCCTCGTCGATCATCAGCACGTCGTGGTCCTTGGCCGCGGCGATGGAGAACCGCAGCCGGGCCGCCATGCCGGACGAATAGGTACGCATCGGCAGCGAGATGAAGTCGCCCTTCTCGTTGATGCCGGAGAAGTCGACGATGCCGTCGTAGCGCTCACGCACCTGCTCCCGGGACATGCCCATGGCCAGGCCGCCCAGGACGACGTTCTTCTCGCCGGTCAGGTCGTTCATCAGCGCCGCGTTCACGCCCAGCAGCGAGGGCTGGCCATGGGTGTAGACCTTGCCGCGCTCGGCGGGCAGCAGGCCGGCGACCGCCTTGAGCAGCGTCGACTTGCCGGAGCCGTTGGAGCCGATCAGGCCGATCGACTCGCCGCGGTAGGCGGTGAAGGAGACGCCCTTGACCGCGTGCACCTCGCGCACGCCCGTGGAGGGCTTGCGGCGGACGATGCGGTTGAGGGCGGCGGTGGCGCTGCCCTTGCCGGCGCCGGTGCCGTAGACGCGGTAGACGATGTGCAGATCGTCCGCGATCACGGTCGGGATGCGGGCCAGGGCGGCCTCGGTCGGCTGGATGCCGCTCTTGTCCTCAGCCACGTCCATATCGCTCCTCAGCCTTCCAGAAGTACACAAAGCCGGCCACGCCGGCGAGCAGCGCCCAGCCGACGGCGAACGCCCACACATGGTGCGGCAGCTGGTTCGCCTTGAAGCTGTCGATCAGGGCGAAGCGCATCAGGTCGATGTAAACGGCAGCCGGATTGCCGTTGAGCAGCACCCCCACGAAGGCGGGGGCGTGCTTGCCCTTGAGGATCAGGTCGATGCTGAACATCACGCCGGACGCATACATCCACGTCCGCATGATGAACGGCATCAGCTGCGCCAGGTCCGGGGTCTTCGACCCGAGCCGCGCCATGACCATCGCCAGACCGGTGTTGAAGAGGAACTGCAGCGCCAGGGCCGGGAAGACCAGCAGCCACGACCAGGTCGGCACCTGGCCGAAGCCGAGCAGGATGACCACCAGCACGCCCATGGAGAACAGCAGCTGCTGCAACTGCATCAGGCAGAAGGAGATCGGCAGGCAGGCCCGCGGGAAGTGCAGCGCCCGCACCAGACCCAGGCTGCCGGAGATCGCCCGCGTACCGGCCATCACCGAACTCTGGGTGAAGGTGAAGATGAAGACACCGGTGACCAGGAACGGGACGAAGTCGGGGACGCCCTTGCGGGTGCCGATCAGCAGGCCGAAGATGAAGTAGTAGACGAGCGCGTTCAGCAGCGGTGTCGCCACCTGCCAGACCTGACCCAGCTTGGCCTGGCTGTACTGCGCCGTCAGCTTGGCGCTGGCAAACGCGGAGATGAAATGCCGCCGGTCCCACAGCTGCCGGATGTACTCCGGGAGGCCGGGGCGGCGCCCGCTCTGCGAAAGCCCGTACTTCTCGGCCCGCTGGGCAGGAGTGAGCCCTTCATCGGAAGATGGCGGGGCACTCATGGCGACCGCACTGTCGTGCGTGGTCTCGCTCACAGTTGACACTTTCGTCCTCAAGGTGCGCTGCCGGGGCCCTGCCCCGGTTCGCGCCTGATGCTCTTGGATATCGAGCTTGTCAGATGACGGGAGGGCGGCCCAGTCGGGTCAGTCGCCAAACGGTAGCCCACTTCATGGGGCGCCTGGGACCGCACGGGGTTGCCCAGCCCTCCTTGAAGCCGCCCAGCCAGGCCCGCAGCGCCGGCCGCGACGGCCGGCGGGCGAGCGTGAGCAGAAACCAGACACCGAGATAGACCGGAACCAGCGGGGCGGGAAGGTTGCGGCGGGCCAGCCACACACGGTTACGGGCCACCATCCGGTGGTAGACCGCGTGCCGGGCCGGTGCCGTCGTCGGGTGGAAGAGCACCATGTCCGACCGGTAGTCGATCTGCCAGCCCGCGTCCAGCGCACGCCAGGCCAGATCGGTTTCCTCGTGGGCGTAGAAGAAGTCGTCGGGCAGCCCGCCGACCTCCTCGAAGACAGGGGTACGGACCGCGTTCGCACCGCCGAGGAAGGTGGTGACCCGCGACGAGCGCATCGGGTCCGAGGCCCGCAGCCGCGGTACATGGCGGCGCTGGGTCTCCCCCGTGTCCGGGTCGGCGATCCGGAAGCTGATGATGCCGAGCGCGGGGTCGGCGGCGAACGCCTCCCGGCAGAGTTCAGCGGTGTCCTCCCTGGCCAGCAGCCCGTCGTCGTCGAGGAAGAGCAGTACATCGACCTCGCTGCCGCCAGGTCCGAACGCCTCGATGCCGACATTGCGGCCGGCCGGGATGCCGACGTTCTCCGGCAGCTCGACGGTCCGCACGCCCTCCGGGAGCTCCGGCAACGGCGAGCCGTTGCCGACGACCGCGATCTCGATCGGATCGCCCTCCTGCTTGGCGACCGAGTCCAACAGCGCGCGCAGCTCCTCGGGGCGGTTGCCCATGGTCAGGACGACCGCACCGAGCCGCATGCTCGTACCCACATCGGCTCCCGTCACTTGAGCCTGCTGGAGGCGAGGATGGACACGAGGTGGAGCAGCGTCTGGAGGATCGCGATGCCGGCGAGCACGGCGACGCCGAGACGCGAGAAGAACAGGTCGCCCCTGACCGTGTCCAGGACCGCCAGGACCAGGATCAGCAGGGACGCCTCGATCCCGAGGACGAGCCGGTGGAACTTCAGCGCCCCGGCGGCCTTGCGGGCCAGCGCCAGACCGGACGAACGCGGCTCGGATGCCGCCTCCTTGACCGGCGGCAGCCCGACCTGGTGACGGGCGACACCGACGAGGTCGGTCTCGGCCTTGATCAGGATGGCGCCGAGCGCGGCGAGCGTACCGAGGAAGGCCCACAGCCAGTCGATCCGCCCCGAGCCCCACAGGTCGGCGGCGCGAAGCCCGAAGCCCACCAGGACCGCGGCGTCGCACAGATAGGCGCCGACGCGGTCCAGGTACACACCACCGAGCGAGAACTGCTTGCGCCACCGGGCGATCTCGCCGTCCACGCAGTCGAGCAGCAGATAGAGCTGGACCATCACCACACCGAGCACGGCACCCGGGATTCCCGGCACCAGCAGGGCCGGGGCGGCCAGGACGCCGGCCACGGTCATCAGATAGGTGAGCTGGTTGGGCGTGATCCTGGTGTTCACCAGGTACCTGTCGCAGCGCAGCGAGATTTCCCGCATGTAGAGGCGACCGGCCCAGTGCTCACCGCTGCGCCGGTCCTTGACACCCTCGGGGTGCACGACCGGGCGGAGTTCAGCTACTGACGGCTTGTGCATAGTCGGCGTATGCGTCCCTGATCTGGTCGGTGGACAGGTCGAGGTGCTCCAGGATGGTGTAGCGCCCCGGGCGGGTCTTGGGTGCGTACTCGACGGCCGTGACGAATTCCTCGTCGGTGAAGCCGATCTCGTCCGGCGTGACCGGCAGGCCGTGCCTGCGCAGCACCTCGACCATCAGGTCACGGGTCTCCTTGTCCCCGCGCAGATGCGTGGCGAACGCGGCGGCGAGGCCGCACTGCTCGCCATGGCTCGCGGCGCGCTTGGGGTAGAGGATGTCGAGCGCGTGATTGATCTCGTGGCAGGCGCCGGAGGCCGGACGGCTGTCACCGGCCACCGACATCGAGATGCCGGTCAGGACCAGGCCCTCGGCCAGCACCTGGAGGAAGGCGTCGTCGCCGACCCCGCCGGGGTGCCGCAGCACGGCCTCGCCGGCCTGGCGTGCCATGGCGGCGGCCAGCCCGTCGATCGCCTCGCCGGTCTCGCGGTGCGAGAGCTCCCAGTCCGCGACCGCGGAGATGTTGGAGATCGCGTCGCCGATACCGGAGCGGACGAACCGGACCGGGGCCTCGCGGATGATGTCGAGGTCGATCACCACGGCGATCGGGTTCGGCACCCCGTAGGAGCCGCGGCCCGCGTCGTTGTCGAGGGTGGCGACCGGCGAGCACAGGCCGTCGTGCGACAGGTTCGTCGCCACGGCGACCAGCGGCAGGCCGATCCGCGCGGCGGCGAACTTGGCGCAGTCGATGATCTTGCCGCCGCCGAGACCCACGACCGCGTCGTAGTGCCCCTTCTTCATGGCGTCGGCGAGCTTGATCGCCTCATCGAGGGTGCCGCCGCCGACCTCGTACCACTCGGCGCCGGGCAGCGCGGGCGACAGCCGATCGCGCAGCCGTGCGCCCGAGCCGCCGCTGATCGCGATGGCGAGCTTGCCGGACGCGGAGATGCGCTGATCGGCCAGCAGGCCCGCCAGGTCGTCCAGAGCGCCGGCGTTGATGTCAACGACGACCGGGGACGGAATGAGGCGGGTCAGTACTGGCATGCGATGTCACGGCCCTTCGCGAGGTCGTCGTGATTGTCGATCTCGACCCACTTGACGTCGCCGATCGGGGCCACGTCCACCGTGAAGCCACGGTTGACCAGCTCCTGGTAGCCGTCCTCGTAGTAGAGGTCGGGGTCCCGCTCGAAGGTGGTCTTCAGGGCGTCGGCCAGCTCCTCGGCGGCCTCGCCCTCGATGAGCGTCACGCCGATGTACTCACCCGTCGCCTCGGCCGGGTCCATCAGCTTGGTGATCTTCTGGACGCCCTTGGCGGGGTCCACGACGACCTTCATCTCCTCGTCGGCGAGCTGCTTGACGGTGTCCAGCGCGAGGATGATCTTCTGGCCGTTGCCGCGGGCGGCGAGCAGGGTCTTCTCGACGGAGACCGGGTGCACGGTGTCGCCGTTGGCGAGGATCACGGTGTGCTTGATCGAGTCACGGCCGCACCACAGGGAGTAGGCGTTGTTCCACTCCTCGGCCTTGTCGTTGTCGATGAGGGTGAGCTTGAGGCCGTACTTCTGCTCCAGGGCCTCCTTGCGCTCGTAGACGGCTTCCTTGCGGTAACCGACGATGATCGCGACCTCGGTCAGGCCGATCTCGGCGAAGTTGCCGAGGGTCAGGTCGAGGATCGTCGTGTCCCCGTCGACCGGCACCAGAGCCTTGGGCAGGGTGTCGGTGTAGGGGCGCAGACGCCGTCCGGCGCCGGCAGCCAGCACGAGGCCGATCATGCGGGTTCTCCTTCATCGTGTACGGCGGGTGCTTGGGAGGACACCCAGAAGCGGATGCTCTCGGCGAGCACCAGCAGCGCCAGGACCGCAGCAAGGGCCGTCAGCGCGATTGTGAAACCTGTGGGGGACAGCAGGGCGGCGAGAAAGGTGACCACGAGGATCCGTCCCTCATGTCCGCCGGCTGCCCGGACCAGCCACCGCGGAGGGGCTCCGGTGCCACCGCGGATGCGGTAGACCGTGTCGTAGTGATGGTAGGCGACCGCCGCGACCAGCCCGAACGCCGCGGGCAGCGCTCCGGGGACGTCCGAGCGGGCCGCCAGCACCAGGATCGTGGTGTATTCGCCGGCCCGGAAGAGGGGCGGCACCAGCCAGTCGAGGGCGCCCTTGAGCGGCCGGGCCACGGCCGCCCCGGCCAGCAGCGCGGAGCAGACGGCGACGCCGACGGTGAACCAGGACGTGGGGTCGTCCTGGAAAATCACCCAGACCAGCAGCACGGCGGCTGAGAGAAACGCCATGACGGGCGCCAGGAAGGAACCGGGGCGGCCGCGGCCGCGGGCACGGCCCGCGATCAGCTCGGCGAGTGGCCCGGAGTCGGCGAGGTCGGCCAGTGCCTGGGCGGCGCGGTCGGTGCGGCGGGCCCGCCGGGTCAGCGAACGCAGCACGCGGCCGGCCGTGGTGTAGCAGGCGGCCAGCGCGCAGCCGATGAGCAGGGCGTAGAAGACGATGCGCGGGGTGGTCAGCGCGGTGAGCACGGCCATCATGGCCCAGCGCTCACCGATGGGGAGCACGATCATGCGGCGCACCCAGACCGTCCAGCCGACGCTGTCGAGCTTGTCGGAGAGGGCGGCGGTAGGGCTGGTGTTGGCAGTCGCGTCGTGATTCGCCTCGTTGAAGGAGAAGTCGACGACATGGCGGCAGGTCTGCAGCACCATCGCACCGAGGGCCAGGGCCCAGACGTCATCGCCGCCGCGGGCCGCGCCCAGGGCGAGTCCCGCGTAGTACGCGTACTCCTTGGCCCGGTCGAAGGTGGCGTCGAGCCAGGCGCCCATCGTCGAGTACTGCAGGGAGTAGCGGGCGAGCTGCCCGTCGGTGCAGTCCAGGACGAAGGAGAAGAGCAGCAGGAGGCCGGCGGCGACGAACCCGCCGCGGGTTCCCGTGGCCGCGCAGCTGGCCGCGATCAGCGCGGTGAGCAGGGACGCGGTGGTGACCTGGTTGGGGGTGAGCCCGCGGCGCGCGCACCAGCGGGCGAGGTACCGGGAGTACGGGCTGATGCAGTACGTCGTGAAGAACCCGTCGCGGGACTTCACGGCGGTGCGCAGCCGTACGGCCTCGTCGTCGACGGCGGCGACGGCCTCCCGTGCGTCCTCGCGCTGCGCCGGGGTGAGCGCGACGGTGGCGACCAGACTGCCCAGCTCGACGTGGTGCAGGCCGGTCTCCTCGCGGTCGAGGGACTCGGTGAGGGTGTCGGTGAGGACATCCGTGAGGTGGGCGGTGCCGGCGCCGACCGGGACCCTGGCGACCGCGCGGGCCAGCGCGGCACGCGCCTCGGGCTGCGCGGTGAGCGCGCCCGGTACGGCCGCGGCCGGGAAGCGGGGGTCGGTCAGCGCGAGCCGCAGGGCGTGCAGATGGCCCACGAAGCGGGGGTCGACGACGGCGACCCGCTCCTGGGCGGGCACCGCGGCGAGCAGCTCGGCAGCGGCTGCGGGATCGTTCGCCGTACGGACGTCAAAGCCCAGCGTGTGCAGGTCGGCTTCGAGCGGCGACCCGGCGACCGGCGGACCGGTGAGGATGGCGGTCGACAGACGAACTCACTCCTTGGATGCTGACAAGGCAGCACGGGTCGGGTTCGCAGTCGATCCGCATTCGACACGAACTACCCGGGCAGCGGGCGTGGCACACCTGACGCCCGGAGGGCCGGGTGGCACGTCGGCAGAGGTTATCGGATCGCCGGATGCGGCCGTTCACCGCGCATTCACCGCACGATCGAGTGACCGATGGCTGCGCCTGCCGCGATCATCATGGTGGATCGGGTGGCGCATGAACAACTGGGCTGCGGCCCGGTGCCCCATCCGGTGCCGGTTATGAGAGGGCTGGTCACGGGGCGGGCGGGTTGTGCCGGGCCCGGTGTGGTGCGTGCCATCCCGGGTCCGGCGGCGCTCGCCGCCGGCCGGTTCCGGCACCGGTTCGCCCGGGGCCCTTGGCGTCCGGGCGCCGGGCGCGGCAGGGGATACGGCAGGGGATGTGGACCCTCTCACGGCCGGGCGCACTTCCTGCCCGGTGCGCGTGCTCGTGGCGCCGCGCACCCGCTCTGCCGGTGATGCGGACCCGGCTAGGGCAGACTTGGCGTCGAAAACCGACGACAAGGATGGGCATGCCGATCACACCTGCCAACGGACAGACCGCCGGGGACCCGGCGGTGAGCACACCGGGCGGCGCCGCCGAACCGATCATGCTGGAGCTGGTCGACGAGGACGGTACGACGATCGGCACCGCGGAGAAGCTCGCGGCCCACCAGCCCCCCGGGCAGCTGCACCGGGCGTTCTCCGTCTTCCTCTTCGACGAGAAGGGACGGCTGCTGCTGCAGCGCCGGGCGCTGGGGAAGTACCACTCCCCCGGTGTGTGGTCCAACACCTGCTGCGGCCACCCGTATCCCGGCGAGGCGCCGTTCGTGGCCGCGGCCCGCCGGACCTCGGAGGAGCTGGGCCTGGCGCCCGCCCTGCTGGCCGAGGCGGGCACCGTGCGTTACAACCATCCCGACCCGGCCTCCGGCCTCGTGGAGCAGGAGTACAACCACCTGTTCGTCGGGCTGGTACGGGCCGAGCCGGTGCCCGATCCCGACGAAATCGGCGAGATCGCGTTCGTGACGGCACAGGAGCTGGCCGAACGGCATGCCGAGGCGCCGTTCTCCGCATGGTTCATGACAGTGCTGGACGCGGCGCGGCCGGCGGTGCGCGAGCTCACCGGAGGGTCGGCGGGCTGGTAGCGAGCGGGGTGAGCGGCAGCTCGGCCCAGATGGCCTTGCCGCCGCTCCTCGTGATCTCGACGTCGCACTTGCCGCCCACCTCCGCGGTGAGCGTTTTGACGAGCCACAGGCCGCGGCCGCCGACGTCACTCTGCTCCGCCTCCAGTGCCTTGGGGCGGTAGGGGTGGTTGTCCTCGACCGCGAGCCGCAGCCAGTTCGCCCCGATGGTGACCTGGACGGCGATCTGGGGCGAGAGCAGGGCCGCGTGCCGGACGGCGTTGGTGACGAGTTCGGAGACGATGAGCAACAGGCCGTCCATGATCTCGGCGGCCACGGGCACGCGCTGTTCGTCGAGCAGATCCCGGACCGCGTGCCGTGCCTGCGGCACCGAGGCCTCCAGTGCCGGGGCGGTGAACCGCCAGACACCTTCGTACGCGAGCGGGGAGGTCAGCTCTTCGGGGGGTTCTGCGGGGGGTCCGGAAGGCATCCTCACAGGAAGAGTGTTGAGAATGCGTTGGTCCGGACCGGCCGGCTGAACAGAAGTCAGCGCCTATCGACGCCTTATGGCCGCTTCAGAGCCGTTCGACCGACCCGGCGACCGGACCTGTTCGTTTTGTGGGGTGTTCGCGGACTTCCCGGGTGACTGCTGTGCGGTCCCCGGGTGGCCGCCGTGCGGCCGCGCCCTCGCGGCGGTGCGCCGGGGAGCGCACAGCGCAGCAGGCCCGGTGCCTGAGCACCGGGCCTGCTGCGCTGTTTCAGTAGCGGGGACAGGATTTGAACCTGCGACCTCTGGGTTATGAGCCCAGCGAGCTACCGAGCTGCTCCACCCCGCGTCGGTGAACACCACCCTACGGGCCGGCCGCGCCAGGACCAAATCGATAATCATCACGGGTGCCGACGGGCCGGCCGGACGCGGCGCGTGCCCGCTTCCGGCCCGGCGCGTCGGCGTCTCACACCGACCGGTCGGTGATCCGCCCGGCGTCGACCTCGATACGGCGTGTGGTGTGCACCGCTTCGAGCATCCGGCGGTCGTGCGTCACCAGCAGCAGGGTGCCCGGGTACGAGGCGAGCGCGGATTCCAGCTGTTCGATGGCCGGCAGATCGAGGTGGTTGGTCGGTTCGTCCAGGACGAGGAGGTTGACCCCACGGCCCTGGAGGAGGGCCAGCGCGGCACGGGTCCGCTCTCCCGGCGACAGCGTGCGCGCCGGGCGCAGCACATGCGCCGCCTTCAGCCCGAACTTGGCCAGCAGGGTACGCACATCGGCGGGCGGCAGATCCGGGACACAGGCCCGGAAGGCGTCCATCAGCGGCTCGTCACCCAGCCCGTGCGCGCCGAAGAGCCGGCCGCGCGCCTGGTCGACCTCGCCGACGACCACACCGGGGCCCAGGGCGGCGTGCCCGGTGTCCAGCGGGAGCCGGCCGAGCAGGGCGGCGAGCAGGGTCGACTTGCCGGAGCCGTTGGGGCCTGTGATCGCGACCCGGTCGGCCCAGTCGATCTGGAGGTCCACCGGGCCGAAGCGGAAGTCGCCGCGCCGGACCCCGGCGCCACGCAGGGTCGCCACGACCGCGCCGGCCCGGGGCGCGGCGGCGATCTCCATCCGCAGCTCCCACTCCTTGCGCGGTTCCTCGACGACGTCGAGCCGCTCGATCAGGCGCTGGGTCTGCTTGGCCTTGGCGGCCTGCTTCTCGGTGGCCTCCACACGGGCCTTGCGGCCGATCTTGTCGTTGTCGGGAGCCTTGCGGCGGGCGTTCTTGACGCCCTTCTCCATCCAGTTGCGCTGGGTGTGGGCGCGGGTCTCCAGGGCGGTCTTGGTGTCGGCGTACTCCTCGTACTGCTCGCGCGCATGGCGCCGGGCCCGCTCGCGCTCCTCCAGGTAGGAGCTGTAGCCGCCGCCGTAGGTGTTGACCTGCTGCTGGGCGAGGTCGAGTTCGACGACGCGGGTGACCGTGCGGGTCAGGAACTCGCGGTCGTGGCTGACCAGGACGGTGCCGGCGCGCAGCCCGGTGACGAAGGACTCCAGGCGGTGCAGACCGTCCAGGTCGAGGTCGTTGGTCGGTTCGTCCAGCAGGAAGACGTCGTAACGGGAGAGCAGCAGCGAGGCGAGTGAGGCACGGGCGGCCTGGCCGCCGGAGAGCGTCGTCATCGGCTGGTCGAGGCCGATGGACAGGCCGAGCTGCCCGGCGGTCTCCTCGGCGCGCTCGTCCAGGTCGGCCGCGCCCAGCGCGAGCCAGCGCTCCAGCGCCGTGGCGTAGGCGTCGTCCGCGCCGGGCCGCTCCTCGACCAGTGCCTCGGTGGCGGTGTCCAGGGCGAGCTGGGCGTCGGCCACGCCCGTACGGCGGGCGAAGAAGGCGCGTACGGTCTCCCCCGGGCGGCGGTCGGGCTCCTGCGGGAGATGGCCGACGGTGGCGGTGGGCGGGCTGAGCGAGAGCTTGCCGTCCTCCGGGGTGTCCAGGCCGGCCAGCAGGCGCAGCAGCGTGGACTTGCCCGCGCCGTTGGCACCGACGAGGCCGACCACATCGCCGGGGGCGACGACCAGATCGAGACCGGAGAACAGGACGCGCTCGCCGTGGCCGGCGGCGAGGTCTTTGGCGACGAGAGTTGCTGACATCAGGCCGCCGATCGTATCCGGCCCGGTCCGGCCCGGTCGCTCTAATATCCGGGGCATGGAACCCGGTCTGAAAACGCATGTCAGCGACGGCACAGCGACCGTCACCATCAGCAATACCGGCAAGCGGAACGCCATGACCGTGCAAATGTGGCGGGATCTGCCACCGCTGCTGGAGCGGCTGGCGGCCGACCGTGCCGTCCGGTCGCTGGTGCTGACCGGCGAGGGCGGGACCTTCTGCGCGGGCGCGGACATCGGATCGCTGCGGGATGCGGCGGGTGAGTCACCGGGGCTCGCGGTCGCGGCCGAGGAGGCGCTGGCGGCGTTCCCCGGGCCGACGCTGGCGGCGATACGCGGCTACTGCGTGGGCGGTGGCGCCCAGTTGGCGGCCGCCTGCGATCTGCGGTTCGCGGAGCAGGGCGCGCTGTTCGGGGTGACGCCGGCCAAGCTGGCGGTCGTCTATCCGGCGTCCGCGACCCGGCGGCTGGTCCGGCTGGTGGGGCTGTCCGCCGCCAAGTACCTGTTGTTCTCCGGGGAGTTGATCGACTGTGCGCGGGCGCTGCGTACGGGCCTGGTGGACGAGGTGCTGGCCGAGGGCGAGCTCGGCCAGCGGGTGACGGAGTTCTCGGCCGTACTGGCGAGCCGGTCGCTGCTGACGCAGACCGCGGCGAAGGAACTGGCCAACGGGACGTGGGACGTACCGCCGGCCGAGGCCGAGGAGCGCGGCGCCCACTGGGCCGCGCAGGCCCGCACGAGCGGCGACACCGCGGAGGGTGCCGCCGCCTTCCTGGAGCGCAGGCCGCCGCGCTTCACCTGGCCGACGGACTGACGCCCCGGCCGCCCCGCGCAAACTCCGTGCCGCTCACTCCTCCCCCGCCGGCAGGAACCGGCCGCCCTCCCGCAGCATCGCGGTGATCTTGGCCGGTGCCTTGTCCGGGGAGCCCGCGTCGTAGGGCGGCTGCGGGTCGTACTCGATGCCGAGCTGGATCGCCTGGGCAGCGGCGTCCCCGGCGATCCGGCCGGCCAGTGTCAGCCCCATGTCGATGCCGGACGAGACACCGGCCGCCGTGACGTACTTGCCGTCGGTGACCACCCGCTCCCCGGTCGGCTCGGCCCCCAGCGCCGGGAGCTGGTCCAGCGCGAGCCAGTGCGAGGTCGCCCGGCGTCCCTTGAGCAGGCCGGCGGCGGCCAGGATCAGCGAGCCGGTGCACACCGAGGTGGTCCAGGTGGTGGTGGCGTCCACGGCGCGGATCCACTCGTGCAGCGGGCCGTCCGCCATCTGCGCCGACTGCCCCGGGCCGCCGGGCACGACGAGGATGTCCGGTGCGGTGACCTCGCCCAGCACAGCGTCGGCGACCAGCCCGAGCGAACCGAGGTCATTGCGGTACGGGCCGGTGCGCTCCCCGACGAATACCACCTCCGCCCCCGGCAGCCGGCCGAGGGTTTCGTAGGGGCCGATGGCGTCCAGCGAGGTGAAACGGTCGTAGAGAAGGATCGCGAGCTGCATGGCGGCGGTTCCTGTCGTCAGGGGTGGGGCCGGCCCCGGCGAGCCGCCGGGGCCGGTGGGGTTCAGACGGTGGGTACGGGTGGGGCGGCGGGCCGGAAGCGACGGCGGTATTCGGCCGGGGAGGTGCCCAGGACGCGGAGGAAGGCGCGGCGCATCGCCTCGGGGGTGCCGTAGCCGCAGCGGCGCGACACCTGCCCGATGCCGTCGACGGTGTCCTCCAGGTGCCGGCGGGCGGCCTCCAGCCGTACCCGGTCGACATAGCGCCCCGGTGTCATGCCCACCTCCTCGCGGAACGCACGGGCGAAGTGCCGCGGAGAGAGGCTCGCGCGCTCCGCGAGGGCGTCGACGGACAGGTCCGCCGCCGGGTTCTCGGTGATCCACTGCTGCACATCGCGCAGCGGCCTGCGCTGTGCGGTCTGCGCGGCGAGCTGGGCGCTGAACTGGGTCTGATTGCCCGGCCGCCGCAGGAAGACCACCAGGTGCCGGGCGACGGCCAGCGCAAGGTCCCGGCCGAGATCCTCTTCCACCAGGGCCAGCGCGAGGTCGATGCCGGCCGTCACGCCGGCGGAGGTGGCCAGGTCGCCGTCGCGGACGTAGACCGGCTCGGGTTCGACATGCACCGCGGGGAAGCGTGCGGCGAGGGTGTCGCAGAGCATCCAGTGGGTCGTCGCGCGCCGGCCGTCCAGCAGTCCGGCCTCGGCCAGCAGCAGCGCTCCGCTGCACACCGAGACCTTCCGGCGGGCGCGGTGGGCGTTGTCGCGCAGCCAGTCGATCAGCCGGGGGTCGGTGATACGGGTGCCCTGGCCGCCGGGCACCAGCAGCGTGTGCGGCGCCCCGGCGGCGGCGAGGGTGAGGTCGGGGACGAGGGTCAGCCCGCTGGTGGTGCGGACCGGGGTGCCGTCCAGACCGGCGGTGCGGATCCGGTAGGCGCCCGGGACCGCCTGGGCGGCCGCGCTGAAGACGTCGGCCGGCCCGGTGACGTCGAGAGCTTGCACCCCGTCGAAGAGAACGACGAGTACCTCGCGCTGTTCCATGCCCTCCATCCTGGACAGCGGCGGCGAAGGCGGCAACGACAAATTTCCCACCTTTCCTGCCATCGCGTCGACGGCGACCGGAGGCCCGGCCGCCGCCGGGCCCCTGGAATCACCCCCATACCGACGGGTCGGTACCCTGCCGGTATGACCTCTTCCAGCGCACTGCCCGACCAGGCCGGCCGTACCTGCCACCACGTCATCAACCCCTTCCACTCCGCGCACTACTTCGCGCCGGAGCTCCCCGCGGAGATGGCCGAGGCCGGCATCGGGAACCGCAGCGCCGGCTACTTCGCCTGCCGGGGCGCGGCCATGGGTGCGGTCGGCCCCGGCACCATCACGGCCACCTTCTACAACTTCAAGCACGAGCTCATCGCCCAGCACATCCCGCAGGTCTGGACGGTCACCACGCCGCAGACCGTGCTGGACGCCCGGCTGCGTGCGGCGGACGCCACGCTGCGCCGGCTGCTCGGAACGGAGGCCGTCGAGTCGCCGGAGATGGCGGAGGCGGCGCAGCTGGCGCTGCGTGCCACCGAGGGCTGCACCCGCCAGGCCCGGCCGCTGTACGCCGCGCACGCCGACCTGCCGGTGCCCGACGCCCCGCACCTGGCCTACTGGCACGCCGCGACGCTGCTGCGCGAACACCGCGGCGACGGCCACCTGCTGGCGCTGCTCGACGCCGAACTGGACGGGGTGGAGGCGCTGGTCACCCACACCGCCAGCGGCCGTGGGATGAGTTACCAGGGCGTCATGGCGACCCGCGGCTGGTCGGAGGAGGACTGGGCGGCGGCGCAGGAGCGGCTGCGGACCCGCGGCCTCCTGGACGCCGAGGGCGAGTTGACCGAGGCCGGTGTGCAGCTGCGCAAGGACCTGGAGCACAGGACGGACCGGCTGGACCGGACCCCGTACGAGCACCTGGGCGCCGAGGGCGTGGCCCGGCTCACCGAGTTGGCGACCGGCTTCACCACCGCCGTCATGAACGCCGGGGCGTTCCCCGCGGCGATGTTCGGCAAGTAGAGCGCCCGCAGGGAGGCCCCTGGTCTGCCGGGATGGGGAGGCGGCTTGCCTCGCCCCGGAGCCGGGGGCCGGGACGCCCCTTTCGGCCCCCGGGCGGACGAAGGGGACTTCGCGGACACCCCGTGACGGCTGGGCGGTGCGACAGTCCGGCCCGCCAACCGGCACAATGCAGGCTCAAGCAAGCGCTGGAAGGCGGGGCAGGATCAACGTGACGGCATCCACTGAGTCCATCGGGGCCCTCGGGACCATCGAAGCGAGGATCGCCGGGGAGCTCGGCGTCAAGGAGCGGCAGGTGAAGGCCGCGGTCGAACTGCTCGACGGTGGCTCGACCGTCCCGTTCATCGCGCGCTACCGCAAGGAAGCCACCGAGACGCTCGACGATGCGCAGCTGCGCGCGCTCGAGGAACGGCTGCGCTATCTGCGGGAGCTGGAGGAGCGGCGGGGTGCGATCCTGGAGTCCGTACGGTCCCAGGGCAAGCTGGACGCCGCCCTGGAGGCGCAGATCCGCGGCGCCGAGTCCAAGGCGCGGCTGGAGGACATCTACCTCCCGTTCAAGCCCAAGCGGCGCACCAAGGCCCAGATCGCGCGGGAGGCCGGCCTGGAGCCGCTCGCCGACGGGCTGCTGGGCGATCCGTCGGTGGAGCCGGCCGCGGCCGCGGCGGCGTTCGTGGACGCCGGCAAGGGCGTCGCCGATCCGGCCGCCGCTCTGGAAGGCGCGCGGGCCATCCTGACCGAGCGGTTCAGCGAGGACGCCGATCTGATCGGCGAGCTCCGCGAGCGCATGTGGTCGCGCGGGCGGGTGGCGGCGAAGGTGCGCGAGGGCAAGGAGGAGGCCGGCGCGAAGTTCGCCGACTACTTCGACTTCACCGAGCCGTTCACCGAACTGCCCTCGCACCGGGTGCTGGCGATGTTCCGCGGCGAGAAGGAGGAGGTCCTCGATCTCGCCCTGGAACCGGAGGAGCCGTCGGCCGAGGGCCCCAGCGCGTACGAGCGGTCCATCGCGCACCGCTTCGGCATCACCGACCGGGGCCGGCCCGGCGACAAGTGGCTGCAGGACACCGTCCGCTGGGCCTGGCGCACCCGGGTGCAGGTGCACCTCGGGATCGATCTGCGGCTGCGGCTGCGGCAGGCCGCCGAGGACGAGGCGGTGCGGGTCTTCGCGTCGAATCTGCGCGATCTGCTGCTGGCGGCACCCGCCGGTACGCGTGCCACGATGGGGCTGGACCCCGGTTTCCGTACGGGCGTGAAGGTCGCCGTGGTGGATGCGACCGGCAAGGTGGCCGCCACCGAGACCATCTACCCCCATGTACCGCAGCAGAAGTGGGACGCCTCGCTGGCCACCCTGGCGAAGCTGGCCCGTGCGCACGGCGTCGAGCTGATCGCGATCGGCAACGGCACCGCCTCCCGCGAGACCGACAAGCTGGCGGCCGATCTGATCGCCGCCCAGCCGGAGCTGAAGCTGACGAAGGTGATGGTGTCCGAGGCGGGCGCGTCGGTGTACTCCGCCTCCGCTTTCGCCTCGCAGGAGCTGCCCGAACTGGATGTGTCGCTGCGTGGCGCGGTGTCCATCGCCCGCCGGCTGCAGGACCCGCTGGCCGAGCTGGTCAAGATCGACCCGAAGTCGATCGGTGTCGGGCAGTACCAGCACGATCTGTCCGAGGTGAAGCTGTCACGCTCGCTGGACGCGGTGGTCGAGGACTGTGTGAACGGCGTCGGTGTGGACGTCAACACCGCGTCCGCGCCGCTGCTTTCGCGGGTGTCGGGCATCAGCTCCGGCCTCGCGGAGAACATCGTGGCGCACCGGGACGGGAACGGTCCGTTCCGCTCCCGCAGGACCCTCAAGGACGTGGCCCGGCTCGGCCCGAAGGCGTACGAGCAGTGCGCGGGCTTCCTGCGGATCCGGGGCGGCGATGACCCGCTGGACGCCTCCAGCGTGCACCCGGAGGCGTACCCGGTGGTGCGCCGGATGGTGAAGTCGGCGGACACCGAGGTCGGTTCGCTGATCGGCAACGCGGCCGTGCTGCGATCGCTGAAGGCCGCGGACTTCGTCGACGACTCGTTCGGTCTGCCGACGGTCGGCGACATCCTGCAGGAGCTGGAGAAGCCGGGCCGCGACCCCCGTCCGGTCTTCAAGACCGCGACCTTCAAGGACGGCGTGGAGAAGATCGGCGATCTGCAGCCGGGGATGCTCCTGGAGGGCGTGGTGACCAATGTCGCCGCCTTCGGGGCGTTCGTGGACGTGGGCGTCCACCAGGACGGTCTGGTGCATGTCTCGGCGATGTCGAAGACCTTCGTCAAGGACCCGCGGGATGTGGTGAAGCCGGGCGACATCGTGCGGGTCAAGGTGCTCGATGTCGACATTCCGCGCAAGCGGATCTCGCTGACGCTGCGGCTGGAGGACGAGCAGGGTGCCGGCGGCGGGCAGGGGCGCGGTGAGGGCCGCGGCGAGCGGGGCGCCCGTCCGCCGAAGCAGCGGCAGGGGCAGGGCGGTCAGGGGCCCGGCGGCGGTCAGGGCCGGCAGGTCGGCCAGGGCGGCGGCCGGGACCGGCGCTGCGGCTCCGGTGGCGGCGGGTCCCGGCAGGGCCAGGGTGCTCCGGCTCCGGCGAACAGCGC
>NZ_JBSHBP010000047.1:0-65978 GCF_053612065.1 Streptomyces sp. NPDC054765
AGTTGCCTGCGCGTCACACCCAGCTTCCTACCGGGTTCCGTCCCCATGCGGGGACGGAACCCGAAGGTTGATCACAACCACACACAGGCCCTAGTGCCTCGGCAGGCAACGTCGCGACGGGGCGAACGTTGCCTGTCGCGGCACCAGCTACCGCAATCACCACCGTCGTGACCAGTCGTCCCGGACCTGTTCCGCCAACCTGACGTAGAAGCGCCCTCCCCGGCCCGTCTCGGGGCCACAGCGCAGTTGCTCTCCTTCGGCTTACTTCATGCCGGTACTTCATGCCGGTACTTCATGCCGGTTACTTCATGCCGGGCTTTTCATCCAAGAGACGAGCCGGGCCCACCAGCCACCCGTCGATCGGCCCCGTGAACTGTCCGGGTGTCGAGGAACCTGTGCCCGTCGCACCGACCCGCCCGGTCGGACCGGCACCGGCCCCGTTCGAGTCACCGACTCCGCTGCACGTGCACGCTTGCGCTTCGCCGACTCACACATGCACCGCTGAAGTGCGGGAACGTCGGCGAGCACATGCTCCACGTGTTTCCCGCAGCCCTCATAGGTGACCTTCCGGCATGACCCGCAGACAGCGCGTTGGCACATGGTTCCCCTCCATTAACGTCCCAAATGGCGAACAGCAACATCAACAGTTTTGTCACAACCGAAAACACATTCTCGCCACAACCAATGCCCAGATGTACACCGCCTCCACGAATAACCGACTCCCGCCATCAGGAGGGTCGACTGTGAAGTCGCATCACGCTCCAAGCGATCTCACTTTCGGCCGTGAATATCCAGACATGAGCGACGTAGGCATGGCGCGGCACAGCTCACTCATCGATGTCAAGCGGTCGCGATCCGAATACTCTCTGAGGTTGCTCGGGCACCGAAACAGTGGTTCCATCACGCCCCATCGATGAACTGGAGGCACGGCTCCGTATTGTGACAGACCGTCACTGCGTCGCTTTGAGATGGCCGAACCTGGCGCGGCGAAGGCACGTAACTCGAAACGGCAACCGTCCTCACCGAACGGGTGGTGTGCGCCGCCCAGAAGGGAGCAACGTGGGTTGCTCACACACCGCAGCATGCCCCCTTTTCCCGCTGCTTAGGGCGAGCTTGCAAGGCTGGCGCGACTACTACTGCGACAGCCAGGATCAGTGGCTCGGCTGTGCCCGCTACCAGGTGTCGCTCACCGGCGAGCGCGTGCCGATCAGCCTGCTGCCCAACGGAGCCGTTGCGCGACACCTCGAAAATGCTGCCGTCGAAACGGACCGGTCCGGCGCCGCAAACCCAAAGCGGAAACCCCAGCAGGCCCGCGCCGCAAACCCAGAGCGGCAACCCCAGCAGGGGGCCCGGCCTCCACAGCACAATCCGTGGTCACCGGAGAGCGCGTCCTGGTCGCAGTCGGCACCGGCCCGGCCACCGGAGCCGTCAGAACCTGTGACCGCGGCACCGGAGACCATGGCTCCGTTCCACGTGGCATCTCCGCCGATACCGGTCTCGCATTACCCACCATCGTCATCCGCACAGATCCCCCGGTCTCCAGACCACTCATCGCGACGCTCGCGGCGAGCACCCAGCTCGAAGCGCGGCTGGTGGGCCCGATTCACCAAATGGATGGGAGGCCCCGCATGAGTAATTACTGGCCCTGGTGGGCCGGCGCTTCCGGGCTCGCTCTGATCACCATCAACTACGCCCTCACCACGGATCGGTCTTTCGGGGTGTCATCCGCGTGGGATCGCGTGTTGCACTGGCGCAGGGAGCGCCGCCTTGAGCGGATGGACGCGGAGTTCACCGACGAGCGTGCTCTCGCTGACGCTCTCGCCGCAGCTACAGCGGAGCACTTCGGCACCAGCCCCGCCGCGCCCGCCGTACCGCCGGTTCCGTACGGGACGTCACAACCGCTCGAAACGGACGTCGAACCAACGGTGAGTGAGGACACCTCGGTGACGACCCCGGGCCCGGCCCCGCTGGTCACCCAAGCTGCCCTGCTGATATCGATTTTCTTCGGCGGATTGATCGCCGCGGTCACCTCCGGACGGTTCCACCTCCGCTTCGACATGGGCCCGGGATTCCGGAACGTGGTCACCGCAGATCCGACCATCATGATCATCCTGCTGTTCGTCGGAGGCGTGATGGTCGGCTTCGGCACCCGGCTGGCCGGTGGGTGCAGCTCCGGCCACGGACTCAACGGCTGCGGCCGTCTACGCCCGGTCAGCCTCGTCGCGACCGCCGTGTTCTTCGGTACCGCCGTCGCGGTGTCGTTCCTGCTGTGGAAGGTGTGACCTGATGCGTACTCGGGGCGCGATTCTGCTGGCCACCATCATCACTGGCCTCGCTCTCGGCTATACCGTCTCCAACATCGGCTTCGGCGACTACACCGAGCTGAACCGCATGTTCACCTTCCAAGACTTGCGCATGCTGCTCTCCTTCGCCGGCGCCGTCGTGATCATCGTGTGCGCCTTCGCTCTGCTGCGGGTCCGCCGCACCCCGGGGCGCATCCACGCCGGCGTGATCCCCGGCGCAGTGCTGTTCGGTGCCGGCTGGGCGATCTCAGGCGGGTGCCCGGCGATCCCGATCATCCAGGTCGCCGGCGGATACCTGCCCGCCCTGATCACCATCGTCGGCGTCACCGTCGGTATCCGGCTGTGCCGCTGGGCCAACGCCCGATACTTCCACCTCGACCGCGGCTCCTGCGGGCTGTAACCAAGGACGCCCACCGACACCCCCCATCGGGGAAGCGGCCCTCCTTCGACAACGCGACAGCGGGGCGCAAGCGACCGGATCGCCATGGCGGGTGATCTGGAGCGTCAGCGCTATCCGTCCGTCCGGGTCACGGCTCACGGCCCTGCCCGCCACCGGTGTGATCTCCCATCCCTGTGCCTCACTCACGGTCCGGCTCATCCGGTTGTCCCGTTGCCAGAGGGCGGCCGCTTGTCCGGCTCGGCATTGTCGTCACCGGATTCGGGGAGGCGTGCGCCCCTGCTCCGCGCCACCCTGCGCGCGTCCCGCAGCGCCTCGCACAGTCGGGCGCTCAGGAATCGGAATGCCGCAGGGTCGGTCTCCGGGGCACCGAACATTCGGGCCGCGTGGTCGAGCAGCTCCCCGCCCGTCTTGAGCTGGACCTCTTCCATCTCGTCGGCGAGTTCGGAGAGGTAGCTGTTGCTGTCGTCGGTCACCAGGTACGACGGCTGACCAGCCGGGCCCGGCCACGGGAGGAGACGCGGTTTGGTGTTCACCATGTCACCGCCATCCGCTCCGGGGCGCACATCAAGTCGGCGCAGCGGCCAGACTCCGCCCGTCGATGCATCTGCTGCTCGTGGGCGATGACGTACGGGCGGACGAGCCGGACGTCCTCACCGCGGATCGGACCCCAGACGTACAGGTCAGCCCCCCGCGGCACGCTGAGGATCATCGTCGGCGTGTCCACGCAGCCCACCACTGGGCTCGTCCCCGCCATGCGATGGTGCCCCGGAGCGGGCAGTAAGGCTTTCAGCAGCAACTCGAAAAACCTGCCGATATGGTTCCGCATGTCGACCTGCTTCCATCAGGGTGGCCATGCCCCGGGGTGCCGTCACGCACCGCCGGGGTCCTGTCTCGACAGTCAACGACCGTCTTTGGCCAAGAGGCAGTGTTCATATGGGGGTTCAGGTGCACACGAGGGGTTCGCGATATCGCTCAAGGGGGTTCGCGATGAACCCCCTCGGCCGCATCTGGTGTGACACGATGAACACTTGACGTGACGCCCGGGGGGTGTACGCAGAACGTGAGCAAAGACCCGAACCGCAAGTTGGCCGCAGCCATGGCGGAGGCCGGAGCCTCGAACAAGGGACTGGCCAAACGGGTCCGTGAGGTCGCGCAGCGTCACGGCGAACACCTCGGGACGACGCACGTGGCCGTTCAGCGATGGCTGGACGGGAGCGGTATCCAGCGGCAGACAGCCGTGTTCGTCGCCGAGGCGCTGAGCGACAAGTTGCGGCGGAGGGTCACGCCGCAAGATCTGGGGTTTCCCGGTACCGCGTCGGCCCCCACTCCCACGGTCGGCATGGGCTACGCCGGCTCGCTGGCCGAGACCCTGAGCGCTCTGCACGGCCTTACGCACCAGCGTCCGGAAGACGGGCCGTCGGACGAGCCGCAGCTCCCGGACGTCGATGTGCACTCCGCCGCCCTCTCGTGGCTTGTCTCCCGCCCGGAAGGTGTGCCGACCGATGTTCCCGCCGCCCGCCGGGTCGGCATGCGTGACCTCGCCGCGATCCGGACCGCTGCGGGGTTCTTCATGCAGCTGGACTTCCAGTTCGGCGGCGGACACGCGCACAAGGCGTTCCGGCACTACTTCCGGGAGGACGTACTGCCTCTGCTGGGAGCCAGCTACAGCGCCAAGGTCGGTGAGGCGTTGTTCCAGGCCGCATCGGAGATGTCACAGCTTCTCGCCTGGACCGGCTACGACAGCGGAAACCATGCCCTTGCCGACCGCTACATGCTCTCGACGCTGCGGCTCACCCAGGTGGCGGGCGACCGCATGATGGGCGCACGCATCCTGGCCAATATGAGCCACCAGGCCAACTACCTGGGCCAGGTGCCCCGGGCTCTGACACTGGCCCGCGCGTCGGTGGAAGGTGGCAAGGCCGCCTCCACGCCCCGCGCGATGGCGCTGTTCTCCGCCCATGAGGCGCGCGCCCTGTCGACAGCGCAGGACCACAAGGGTGCTGCCCGCGCGATGAGCGAGGCCGAGAGGTTCTTCGAGCGTGCCGACAGCGCAGACGATCCCGAATGGCTCTCGTACATGGATGAAGCCGAGCTGATCGGGGAGTTCTGCCACTGCTTCCGCGATCTCGGACAGCGCGCCGAAGCCGTCCGCTTCGCCGAACGCGCTGTCGAACTCACCGACCCGAAATACGCCCGTACGCTCGGGTTCTGCCGCATGGTGCTCGCGCAGAGCCAGCTACTGAACGGCGACCTTGCCGCTGCGGTGACGACCGCCGGTCTCGCCGTCGATGCCGGTGACGCTCTGGAGTCCGCTCGGTTCCAGCGGTACGTGGGCGACTTCCAACGCGAGGTGTCCGCGTACGGGACACACCCTGCCGTTCAGCAGTTCAGCGGACAGGTACGGGATGCCATGGACCGGCTGGACGACGAGTAGCCGAGGTCACCCCGGGGTCCAGTCGCGCGGTGCGTCCTCGTTCCGGAGCGAGGAGATCCGACGGGCGTACTCCGCAGCCGTCTCGTCGCTCTCGGACACGTTCTGCATGAGCCATGTCGTCATGTTGAATTCCTGCACTGCGCGGAGGGTGGAGAAGCCCGACCACGTTCGGAGATCCCGCCCGTAGGCGCCGACGAAGGCGCCGTACTGTTCCTTGGTCTGCCATCCCAGGCTGTGATGCTCGGTGGCGGTGACCATCAGATCCCACTCGGGGTGGTCGAAGCTGAACCGCTCCAGATCGATCAGGATCACCTGATCGTTCCGGTCCACCATCAGGTTCTGCACATGAGCGTCCCCGTGTACGGGTCCTTTCTCGGACTCGAACCGAAGGTCCGCCACACGGTCCCGCAACTCACACGCGCGCTTCCGCAGGAACGCGCGGTCATCCTCCGGTATGTCGACCGCCGCATTGATACGTCGGTCGGTCCGGTCCAGAACGGGGTACGCAGGCAGGTTCAGCGTGTCCGGCAGGCTGAGCGAGTGCAGATCCCGAAGGACCGCGCCCAGCTCTCCGTATGTCGCCTTGCGGGCCCCCTCCTCGATCGAGTGCCAGAACGTCACCGGATGACCGTCGACGGCCAACGGTTGCTCCAGGTCATCGACCACACGCGTCACGGGGAAGCCCTCACGCGACAACCAGCGCGACACCTGAACCTCGCCCCGGGCCGAGTCCAGGTATTCCGTCGAACGGGCGATCCGCACCACGACAGGGTGGGAAGCCAGCCGGAACAGCGCGTTCTCCCCCAAGCGGATCAGGCGCGCTCCGTCACCGTCGAGCCCCGCCCGCCGACACGCCGCGGCCAGCACCTGCGTAGCGGCGCCCGACGTGAACCCCATTCCTGTGCTCCGCTCAGCTTCAGACGGCATGCCCGTATCCACTCCCTCAACACCGCCAACCCGGTAGCGCAGACCACCGAGCCAGGCAGCGACCGGCAACAGCCATCAAGGCGACCGTACCCACGGGAGGTGACGGCAGACGGAACCGGGGCGGGTTCGACCGGGCGTTGCGGGTGTGTGTCGGGGAGACGGCGGCGGCGGCCGCCGCGCGGCTGTCCGAGGGGCGTGTCTGCCCTGCACCCGAGGGAACTCCGGGCCTTGGCCGCGTGTCCTGACGCACCTTCGCAAACGCGTAAATCCGGCCATCGCGGGGTCCGCCACGCACTGCTTCGTGTGTCGTACGGGACGTAGCGGTCTCCGGCCAAGTCACGGCCGTTCACAGCCAATTGATGCATCGTTCAGCAACCTCCCCCTGCCCGGGAAACTCGGGCACCGACACAGTCATGTCGGCCCACTGAGGGCTCACGCGACTCAGGGAGAGTGGCAGATATGCCCGACATGACCCGACGCAGACTCCTCGGCTCGGCGGCCGGCGCGGTCGGCGGCGCCGCCGCGCTGTCGCTGCTGCCGCCCAGCGTCCAAAAGGCCGTCGCGGCCGGACCCGCACGTCACGGCTCGCTGCACGACATCGAGCACGTCGTGATGCTGATGCAGGAGAACCGCTCGTTCGACCACTACTTCGGCACCCTGCGCGGCGTCCGTGGCTTCGCCGACCCGGATGCGCTGACGCTGCCGGACGGCCGGTCGGTTTTCCACCAGTCGGACGCGCAGAACCCGGACGGCTATCTGCTGCCGTTCCGTCTCAACACGCACACCACCAGTGCCCAGGCCATCCCCTCCACCAGCCATGCCTGGTCCGTGCAGCACGAGGCGTGGAACGGCGGGAAAATGGACCGCTGGCTGCCCGCGCACCGCAAGGCCGACGGCGTCAACGGGCCGTATGTGATGGGCTATCACACGCGGGCGGACATCCCGTTCCAGTTCGCCCTCGCCGAGGCGTTCACGCTGTGCGACAACTACTTCTGCTCGGTCTTCGGGCCGACCTGGCCCAACCGGCTGTACTGGATGACCGGGACCCTCGACCCGGGCGGCACCCGGGGCGGTCCGGTGCTCAACAACACCGCGCCCAAGCCGTACCGGTGGACGACGTATGCCGAGCGGCTGGAGGCGGCCGGCATCAGCTGGCGGGTGTACCAGGAGGAGGACGATTACGGCTGCAATCTGCTGGAGCAGTTCCAGACGTTCCGGGACGCCAAGCCGGGCGAGCCGCTCTACGAGCGCGGGATGCTGCCGCAGCCGGCCGGCACCTTCGAGGACGACGCCCGCAATGACCGGCTGCCGGCCGTCTCCTGGGTGATCCCCACCAGCCACCAGTCCGAGCACCCGGACTATCTGCCGGCCGCCGGCGCCGACTACGTCGCGCAGAAGATCGAGGCGATCGCGTCCAACCCGAAGGTATGGGCCAAGACCGTCTTCATCCTCAATTACGACGAGAACGACGGCCTCTTCGACCATGTGCCGCCGCCGGTGCCGCCCGCGGGGACGAAGGACGAGTTCGTCGGGGGCCTGCCGATCGGCGGCGGTTTCCGGGTGCCGTGTCTGATCGTCTCACCGTGGACGGTGGGCGGCTGGGCCGCCGGAGACGCCTTCGACCACACCTCCGTACTGCAGTTCCTGGAGCGCTGGACGGGGGTGGAGGAACCGAACATCAGCGACTGGCGGCGTTCCGCGTTCGGCGATCTGACCTCCGCGTTCGGCTTCCGGCATGCGGCGCACCGGCCGCCACGGCTGCCCCGTGACACCGCCGAGCAGCTGGTCGAGGCGCAGTGGGAGGTGGCGCATCTGCCGAAGCCGACGCTGCCGGGTGCCGGACAGCAGCCGCCGCGACAGGAACACGGCCGGCGCAGGCGGCGTTAGGGCAGGACACCCCGCCGGGGCAAGGGCAGGACACCCCGCAGGGTCAGCGCACGACACCCCGAGGGGCGAAGGGCAGGACACCCCCGAGGGTCGGTGCAGGGCACCCCGCCGGGTGCCGGCGGCGCCGGAGCGTTTCCGCACGGGCCGTCGGGGCTCGCCCCGGCTCTCGGGGCGGGCGGTGCTCCCCCGCAAAACGACGGTGCCGTACGGGGCGGCCTCGCGAGGAGGCTTCCCGTACGGCACCGCGGGGTGTGCGGATCAGACTCCCGCGTAGGAGTGCAGGCCCGTCACGAAGATGTTCACGCCGTAGTAGTTGAACAGGTAGCAGGCGAACCCGATCAGGCCCAGGTAGGCGGCCTTGCGGCCCTTCCAGCCGGCGGTGGCGCGGGCGTGCAGGTAGCAGGCGTAGGCGACCCAGGTGATGAAGGCCCAGACCTCCTTGGGGTCCCAGCCCCAGTAGCGGCCCCAGGCGGCCTCGGCCCAGATGGCGCCCGCGATGATGGTGAACGTCCACAGCGGGAAGACGGTGGCGTTGACGCGGTAGGCGAACTTGTCCAGCGAGGCGGCCGAGGGCAGCCGCTCCAGCACGGACGAGGCGAAGGCGCCGGGCTGCTTGCCGGCCGGGTCGGCGAGCTTGGCCTCGTAGGCGTCGCGGAAGAGGAAGAGCAGCGTGGAGACGGCGCCGAGGTAGAGCGCCGCGCCGGAGATGATCGCGCAGCTGACGTGGATCCACAGCCAGTACGAGTGCAGTGCGGGCACCAGCTGGTCACTGGCGGTGTAGAGCACCGAGACGGCCAGCCCGAGGTCGAGCAGGACGGTGGTGACCAGGGGCAGCCCGATCCAGCGGACGTTCTTCTTGAGCGTGAGCAGCAGCAGGTAGAGGCCCACCGCGACCGCGGCGAAGGTCGTGGAGAACTCGTACATGTTGCCCCAGGGGGCACGCTGGACGGACAGGGCGCGGGTGAGGACACCGCCCACGTGCAGCGCCCAGGCCAGGACGGTCAGCGAGATGGCGATCCGCCCGTAGAGGTCGCCCTTCTCGGTGTTGCCCGCGGCGCCCGGACCGTCGGGGACATCGCGGCGGCCCGTGACGGACCTGGTGATGACCTTGGGACGTTCCAGTACGGCCGTTCCCCCGCCCTTGCGGTCCGTCTGTACGGAGAGCGGCGCGGGCGCCTCGGCCCGGCCGGTCAGGGCGGCGGCGGAGCGGCCGACCTTGCTGCGGCTGCCGAACACCCACTCGGCCAGGTGCGCGAGGAAGGCGAGCGTGTAGACCGCCATCGCGGAATAGACCAGCAGGTTGCTGTTGTGCGCCAGTGTCTCGTTGGCTGCGGCCGCGATGTTCACGCGCGCGCTCCTTCGGAGGGGTCAGCAGGTCCGTCAGAGTCAGTGGGCTCCGCGGGGTTTTCGGGGGCGGGGCCGGCATCCGGGGCCGGCTCGGGCCGGGCGTCGGATTCCGGTACGGGTTCGCCGGCCGGGGCGGCTTCGGCAGCTCGGCCGGGTTCGGCGGCCGGGCCGGGTTCGGCGGCCGGGGCGAGCGGGGCGTCGGACTCCAGCGCCAGCGCGAGAGCGGCGAGTTCCTCCGGCAGCCGGGCCGACTCGTTGCGGCCGAGACCGGCCATCTCGACGACGGTGAAGCCGACACCGTTCTCCTCGGCCCGCTCCGCCCGGACCCACACCCGGCGGCGCTGGATGAACAGCGATCCGGCCAGGCCCAGCAGGGCGGCGACCGCGCCGGTCAGCGCGAGGCCGTTGCCGGGCTGGTGGGAGACCTTGAAGCTGGCCCAGCTCTTGACGCCGTCGAAGGTGATCGAGCCCTCACCGTTCGGCAGCTGCATCGTGGTCTGTGCTTCCGCGGCGCGTACGGCCGCCGTGTTCTTGGAGCCCGCGTGCTGGTCCACGCGGTCCTTGGGCAGCAGCATCTTCTTGAGGATGCCGCCCTTGCCGTCCTCGTACTTCTTGAGGCGCTTGGTGTCCAGCTTGTAGACGCTCTGCGGCAGGCCGGAGTCCAGGCCCAGATCACCGTGGTAGGCGTTCACCGAGAGCACGGGGAAGTCCAGCGCCGGGAACTGCGAGAACATCGTGCCGGTGCCGCGGCCGCCGAACGTCGGGACGAACATCGCCTGGAAGCCGAGCTGGTTGCGCTTGCCGTCCTTGGTCTGTGCGCCGGGCACCTTCACCACACCGGTGGAGGTGAGGTTCTTCGGGTCGGCGGGCAGGAAGGCCGTCGCGCCGTGGAAGACGGTCTTGCCGCGGCCGTCCTTGACGGTGACGACGGGCGAGTAGCCGTGCGAGAGCAGGTAGACCCGGTTGCCCGCGATGTCGAGGGGCTTGTTCACCTCGATGGCGGTCCTGTGCTGCTTGCCGTCCGCGCCCAGGTAGTAGGAGATCTGCGCCCGGTAGGTGCGCGGGGTGCCCCGCTGGGGCCCGGTCCGCTCGTACGTCGCGTCGAAGCGGTCGAGCTTGAAGCCGAACGGCGCCATGTCGTCGGTGTCGTAGAACGGGCCCGACTTGAACTCGTCGTACTGCGTGAGGCTGTTGGCGAAGCCGTCGCCCTCGGTGACCAGTTTGTTGCCCTCGGACTTCCACAGGCCGCCGACGGCGAACGCCACCAGCATCAAGATGAGCGCGACATGGAAGACGAGGTTGCCGACCTCGCGCAGATAGCCCTTCTCGGCGGCGACCGCGGTGCCGGACCGGTGGGCGCGGAAGTGCCGCTTCTTCAGCAGCCGCTGGGCCGCGCCGAGGACGTCCTCGGGTGCCGCATCCGTGCGCCAGGTGGTGTACGCGGGCAGCCGGGTCAGCCGGCGCGGGGCGGCCGGCGGGCGGTCGCGGAGCTGTCCGGTGAACTGCCAGCTGCGCGGCACGATGCAGCCGATCAGCGAGATGAACAGCAGCAGATAGATCGCCGAGAACCACACCGAGCTGTAGACGTGGAACATCCCGAGCTTGTCGTAGATGCCCGCAAGGGTGGCGTGGTCGGCCTTGAACTGGTCGACCTTGGTCGGGTCGACGCTGGTCTGCGGGATCAGCGAGCCGGGGATCGCACCGATCGACAGCAGGAAGAGCAGCAGCAGCGCCACCCGCATCGAGGTCAGCTGCCGCCAGAACCACCGCACCCAGCCGAGGGGGCCGAGTGAGGGGAAAGTGATGTCTTCCGTCGGCGCGGTCGAGAGCTGGGATCCGGCCGCGCCGAGATCATGGCCCGCGTCGGCCGCGGAGTCCGGCTCGCGGGGGGTGTCGGTCTTGGTGGACATCAATTCAGATCCCAACGGTGGAGCTTTGCGTCCAGCTCTGGAGCTCGGACATCAGGGTGTCCCAGATGCCGGTGACGAGGAGGATGCCGAGCGCGACCATCATCCCGCCGCCGATCCGCATCACCCACAGATAGTGCCGTTTGACCCAGCCGAACGCGCCGAGCGCCCGGCGGAAGGCCAGCGCGACGGCGATGAACGGCAGGCCCAGGCCCAGGCAGTACGCCACGGTGAGCAGGGCGCCGCGTCCGGCGCTGGCGCCGGAGTAGGCGAGGGCGCTGACGGCGGCGAAGGTGGGACCCAGGCACGGCGTCCAGCCGACGCCGAAGAGCACACCGAGCAGCGGCGCGCCGGCCAGCCCCATGGCGGGCTTCATGTGGAAGCGCAGCTCGCGCTGCCCGAAGCGCTTGAGGATGCCGGCGAACGCCAGCCCGAGCAGGATCATCAGCACGCCGAGGACCCGCGAGACGATGTCCTTGTACTCCTGCAGGGTCTGGCCGAAGAACCCGAAGAGCGCGCCGCCGGAGACGAAGACGGCGGTGAAGCCGAGGACGAAGAGCGCGGCGCCGGCCAGCATCCGGCCGCGCCGGGCCTCGCCGAGGTCGGTGCCCGTGACGCCGGTCACGTACGACATGTAGCCCGGCACCAGTGGCAGGACGCAGGGCGAGAAGAACGAGACGAGTCCGGCGAAGAGCGCGATGGGGACGGCGGCGAGCAGGGTGCCGGACAGGACGGTCTGGTTTTCCGCGGCGGCGGCGAGCGCGATCACGTGATCACTTCTCGGCGATCAGCGGGTCGACCATCTTGCGCAGGTCGTCCTCGGCGAGCGGGCCGATCGAGCGGGCGGCGATCTTGCCGTGCCGGTCGATGGCGATCGTGGAGGGGATCGACTGCGGGTTGAGGCTCCCCCTGGGGAAGCGCAGCATCAGCCGGCCGGTCGGGTCGAACAGGCTCGGGTAGGGCACCTTGTGCTCTTCCTCGAAGCTGGTGGCCTGCGACTTCTCGGAGTCGCGGGTGTTGATCCCGATGAACTGGACGCCCTTGCCCTGGGTCTCGTTCGCGACCTTGGTGAAGTTCGGCGCCTCGGCGATGCAGGGGCCGCACCATGATCCCCAGACGTTGAGGATGACGACCTTGCCCTTGTAGTCGGCGACGTCCAGTTTCTTGCCGGTGATGGTCTCACCGGAAAGATCGGGCGCCGGCTGCCGCTCGTCCTTCTTGACGGTGTCGACACCGTTCTTGCCCTGGACGAAGCGGGTCTGGGACGAGCCGCCGGAGGTGCCGTCGCCGCAGGCGCTCAGCGTCAGCGACGCGACCGCCGCCCCTGCGGCGAGCAGGGTGATCCGGCGGCGGCTCGTGAGGCGGCGTGGGGCGCGGCAAGCACTCATGTGAAAAGTTTCGCATGGGCCATTTCCGGATCTTCCGCGCCCCCCTCGCCGGACCCGCCCCCGCTCACCCGGGCATGTCAGGCCGCCGAGAGATACGACTTCCAGCCGCCCGCGGGCTGCTGCCCGACGGGGAGCTGCTGAAGCTTGCGCAGCACCTCGGGGTCCTGTGCGTCGATCCAGTCGGTGAACTGCCGGAACGACACCAGACGGACATCCCGGTTCTGCTCATTGGCAATGTGCTTGAGCGCCGCCTCGACGGCGTCCATATAGATACCGCCGTTCCACTCCTCGAAGTGGTTGCCGATGAAGAAGGGCGCGCGGTTGGTCTCGTAGGCGCGGCGGAATCCGGAAATATAGGCGTCGGCGGCCTGCTGCCGCCAGCCCGGGTAGTTCACCGGCGGGGCCTTCGTCGAGTTCTTGGACTGATTGGCGAGGATGTTGTAGTCCATCGAGAGCACCTCGAAAGAGTGCCCGGGGAAGGGAATCTGCTGGAGCGGGTAGTCCCAGAGGCCCATCTTTTTCTTCGGCCACATCTGCAGACCGCCGGGCGAGCTGGCGTCGTAGCGCCAGCCGAGTTGCTTGGCGGTGGGCAGCAGGTTTTCCTGTCCCAGGAGACATGGCGTACGGCTGCCGACCAATTCCTTGCGGTAGTCGAAGGGCAGCGGCTCCAGACCGGTGAAGCCGGTGTTCGTGCGCCATTTCGTGACAAAGTCCATTGCCTGGTCGATCTCGGACTGCCAGTCCTGCGGGGACCAGTGCTTGACGGTGCCCGAGCCGGTGCAGAAGTGCCCGTTGAAGTGGGTGCCGATCTCATGGCCGTCGAGCCAGGCCTCGCGCACGTTCTTCAGCGTTTCCTTGATGTGGTCGTCGCTGAGGTAGCCGATGGCGGAGGCGCCGCGCCGGTTGTTCGGCGGCTCGTAGAGATGCTTTTGGGATTCCGGCAGGAGATAGAGCCCGGACAGGAAGAAGGTCATGGCCGCGCCATGGTCCTTGGCGAGCTTGAGGAAACGGGGGAAGAGGCCGTTGCCGACCTCTCCCGCACCGTCCCAGGAGAAGATGACGAACTGCGGCGGGGTCTGTCCGGGTTCCAGCCGTTCGGGTGCTTTCGGCTGATGGGGCTGCGCGCCGTAATTCGCCGTCGAGCCGTCACCGATGAGCTTGGGGCGAGCCTGCACCGAGTTCTTCACACGCGTCTTGTCCGCTCCGGCGCCCGAGTCCGACGACGAACAGCCGGCAACGCCCAGCGCAGCAGCCGCCCCAACTCCCATGCCCAGCAGGTTTCGCCGACTGATCGCGCGCATACCCTCGTCCCCATCCGTGCTCGCCGAACTCAATATCCATATAAACGGACAATGGAGAAGAGGGCATGTCGAGCGCGGGGGTTCCGAGTTATTCGCTCAGATATTTCATTTTGCCTGGACTTGACATTCCGCCAAGTGATGCACCGTCAGGCCCCGAAAGCCTTGGCCTTTCCCTTGACGGGTTTGGCGCCCGCCAGAAGATGGGAGGGAACCAGGTCGCGCGCGGGCTCGCTGTACCCCACCGAAATGATCTTGTCGCCGTGGAACGTGAACGACGTCAGCGAGGCCAGCGTGCACTGCCGCTTCCGCGGGTCGTGCCACAGCCGCCGCCGCTCCGCGAAGCTGCGCACGATCCAGATCGGCAGCTGGTGGCTGACCGCCACCGCCTCGTGCCCGCGCGCCGCGTCCCGCGCCGCGCCCAGCGCCGCCATCATGCGTACGACCTGTTCGAGGTACGGCTCGCCCCAGGAGGGCCGGAACGGATTCGTCAGGTACTTCCAGTTCCCCGGCTTCTTCAGCGCACCGTCGCCGACCCCGAAGGTCTTCCCTTCGAAGACGTTGGCCGCCTCGATCAGCCGCTCGTCGGTGGCCGGCTCCAGACCGTGCGCACCGGCGACCGGGGCCGCGGTCTCCTGGGCACGCTCCAGCGGCGAGGCGACGACATGTGTGATGTCCCGCCCCGTGAGGTGCTCCGCCACCCGGTCGGCCATCTTCCGCCCCAGGTCGGAGAGGTGGTAGCCGGGCCGGCGCCCGTAGAGCACGCCGTCGGGGTTGTGCACCTCGCCGTGCCGCATCAGATGCACGACGGTGATGTCTTCGCTGCTCATGTCACCCATTCATTCAGTCGTCTGCCGGTGGTCGCCGGCCCGTACGCCGGAGCCGTCCTCAGGCCGTCGCCGCGGCCGCGGCCCGCGCGGCGGCCGGCAGTGCGGCGGCGATCCGCTCGACGGCCGCCGTGTCGTGCGCGGTCGAGACGAACCACGACTCGAAGGCGGACGGCGGGAGGTAGACGCCCTGCGACAGCATCGAGTGGAAGAAGGCGGTGAAGCGGAACGACTCCTGCGCCTTGGCGGCGTCGTAGTCGGTCACCTCGGCCTCGGTGAAGAAGACCGAGAACATGTTCCCCGCGACCTGGAGCCGGTGCGCCACGCCCTCCTTCGCCAGCGCGGCGGTGACCAGCCCCCGCACCTCCGCCGAGACCGCGTCGACCGTCCCGTACGCGGCATCGTCCAACAGCCGCAGCTGCGCGACGCCCGCGGCGGTGGCGATCGGGTTCCCGGACAGGGTGCCCGCCTGGTAGACCGGGCCGGCCGGGGCGAGATGCGCCATGACGTCCGCGCGGCCGCCGAAGGCCGCGGCCGGGAAGCCGCCCCCCATGACCTTCCCGAAGGTCATCAGATCCGGACGTACCTCATCAATGCCGTACCAACCGGCCTTGCTGACGCGGAAGCCGGTCATCACCTCGTCGGAGATGTAGAGCGCTCCGTTGCCGGCGCACAGATCCTTCAGACCCTGGTTGAAGCCCGGCAGCGGCGGGACCACGCCCATGTTGCCCGGCGACGCCTCCGTGATCACACAGGCGATCTCGCCCGGGTGCGCGGTGAACGCGGCCCGCACCGCCTCGATGTCGTTGTACGGCAGCACGATCGTGTCGCCGGCCTGCGCGCCCGTCACCCCCGGCGTGTCGGGCAGTCCGAAGGTCGCCACGCCCGAGCCGGCCGCGGCCAGCAGTGCGTCCACATGCCCGTGGTAGCAGCCCGCGAACTTGATCACCTTGGGCCGTCCGGTGAAGCCGCGCGCCAGCCGGATCGCCGACATCGTCGCCTCGGTGCCGCTGGAGACCAGCCGCACCTGCTCGACCGGCTCGATCCGGGCCACGATCTCCTCGGCCAGCTCGACCTCGCCCTCGCCGGGCGTGCCGAAGGACGTACCGCGGGCGACCGCCTCCTGGACCGCGGCGATCACCTCGGGGTGCGAGTGGCCGAGGATCATCGGCCCCCATGAGCACACGAGGTCGACATATTCACGGCCATCGGCGTCGGTGAGGTACGGACCGGTGCCGGACACCATGAACCGGGGCGTACCGCCCACGGCCCGGAAGGCCCGCACCGGGGAATTGACGCCGCCCGGCGTCACGGCGGACGCACGGTCGAACAGCGACTGCGAAACAGGGGCTTCATACGGAAAAGACACTGTGATCCTGACCTGCATAAACGGCGGGTGGGCGGCGCGCGGGCGCGGCCCGGCTGACCAGTGGCGCGGGAATCTGCCTCGCGATACGCCCGCGGGCGCCGCTCGGTTCACCCTCGCTCCTTTTTTGATTCCTCTCGCTTTCGACCGGGCGTCAGCCCCCACTCGTCTGCGAAACTGGGCCGACGTACGAGTAAGTCACGCAAGCAATGGTCTCAGAGGCGCACGGGGGCGTGTGGCCGGGCGTTTCACGCGCCGGTGACGGGGGAGGTCTCTGAGACGATGATCGGGTTGCGCGGCTGGGGCTGCGAGTGGTCGGGTGGAGATATGCATCGCGGTGGCGAACTGGGCGAGGGAACCAATGACCGGGGTCCCGAGCGCGCCCAGCGCGGCCGCCACCGGCGCGAGGAAACCACGGGCGGGGACATCACCGGCGGGGACACCAGGGGCAGCGAGATCAGGGGCGGGGACATCAGAGGCGGCCGCATGGGGGTGACGTACAGGTACTTCGGCGCACCGAACGGCGCGACCGCGGCCCGGGTCCCGGTCTCCATGCGCCCCGAGGAGCTCGGCGGTGACGAGCTCGGCATGGGCGGCATGTTCAGCAAGATCAAGCCGGAGACGATGGCCGCCATGGTCCTCACCGGTATCGAGGGCATACCCCTCCATAAGGTTCCGCCGCTCGAACTCGTCGTCCTCCACCCCGACTACGCCGTCGTCAAGCTCCCCATGACCGTGGTCGACCCGCTGCGCGGCGTCGGTGAGGAGTCGGTCGGCGCGGCCGCCTTCATCTGGTCCACCGTCCCCGACCGCGGGGGCCCGCGCGACGCCTTCACCGTCTACCAGCTGCTGCACGAATGGCAGGACTTCAGCCACCGGCTGCACGAGGCGGGGCACCAGGCGTACTGCCTGGTGTGGCCGTAACGGTTCAGCACGGGCACGGCGGCCCCGGGCCCGGCGCGCCACGGGGCCGCCGGTCCGCTCCCGGCAGGGGGCGGGCCGCGCCGGTCACCACGTCGGGCGGGCCGCGCCGGTCACCACGTCGGGCGGGCCGCGCCGGTCACCACGTCGGGCTGGCCGAGACACCGCCGTCCACGACCAGATCGTGCCCGGTGATCCAGGACGCCATCGGCGAGGCGAGAAAGACACAGGCATCGCCCACGTCCTCCGGCGTGCCCAACCGCCCGGCGGGCGCCGCGGTTTGCCAGCGTCGCACCCCCTCCGGCCAGTCCTCCGCCAGGCCGGGACGGTCGATCAGGCCCGGCGAGACACTGTTGACGCGGATGCCGTACGCCCCGTACTCCAGCGCCGCCGCGCGCGCATGCATCACCACCGCGGCCTTGGACGCGCAGTAGTGGGCATGCCGCGGCGCCGGACGGTCCGCCTCGATCGAGGCGATATGGGTCACCGACCCGCCGCCGTGCGCCCGCATCACGGCCGCGGCGGCCTGGGTGCAGGCAAAGACGCTGTGCACATTCGGATCCGCCACCGCCCGCCAGTCGGCGAGCGACATCGCCGCCAGCTCCTGCGTCGGCTGCACCCCCGCGTTGTTCACCAGCGCGGTCAGCCGGCCGCGCCAGCCGGCCGCCTCGCGCACCAGACGGTGGCACTCCGCCTCGACGGACAGATCGGCGGACAGCGCCAGCGCGCTCCCGCCGTCCGCCTCGATCCGCTCGGCCAGGGCCCGCGCCGCCTCCGCGCCCGTACGGTGATGCACCACGACGGCCGCCCCCGCGGCGGCGAACCGCAGCGCGATACCGCGGCCGATGCCGCCGGCGGCGCCGGTGACGAGGGCGACCTGTCCGCCGAGGTCGGGCAGCCGGGGGCGGCCGGTGCCGTCGGACGCGGTCCCGGTCCCGGTCACGGCCGGCACAGCGCGGTGATCCGCGCCGCCTCCCGGGGGTAGCGCGCGGCCAGTTCGGCGGCGTCCCCGTGCTCGTAGTCCTCGAAGGTGAAACCGGGCGCCATCGTGCAGCCGAAGAGAGTCCAGGAACCGCCGGCCGCGACCTCGGCGGCCATCCACGTACCGGCCGGCACCGTGAACTGGACGTGCTGCCCGCCCAGGACGTCCGGCCCGAGGGTGACGGTACGGGCCGTGCCGCCGCCGTCCCCCGGGAGGCCGCCGGGGCCACCGCCTTCCGGGAACAGGCATCCGCCGGGGCCGCCGCCTTCCGGGAGCAGGAAGAGGGTGAGCGGATCGCCCCGGTAGAAGTGCCAGATCTCGTCGGTGGGCAGCCGGTGCAGGGCGGAGAAGTCACCCGGCCCGTCGGTGAGCAGCATCACGATCGCCGAGCCCTCAGGCCGCCCGTCGGGGCGCTCGGGGCCCGCCCAGGTACGCCGGAACCGCCCGCCCTCACGGGGCAGCGGCGCCAGCCCGTAGAAGTCGGCCAGCGCCTCGGGGAGCCGCTCGCGGGACCTGCACTCGTCGTCCATCTGCGGGCTGCCTCCTGCACGCCGGCCGACTGCTGCTGCTGGTGGTGGTGGTGGTCCAGCCTAGGGCCGGGGGCGGCGCGGCGCGCTGCCCATCAGGCCATGTGCGGCCGTCGGCGGACGGCCCGTCAGCGGCCGCCGCCAAGGGTCTGATCCGCGATGTCTCCGCCACGGTCGGGGTCCCGCCGACCGCATACCCGCGGCCGAGTCCGCCCTCGCCGGGAACGGTCAGGGCCGGGAGTTGCCAGCCCCGGGGGTTGTCAGCCCCGGGGGTTGTCAGCCCCAGGGGTTGTCAGCCCCAGGGGTTGTCAGCGCCGGGAGTCGACAGGGCCCGGAGCCGTCAGGGCCTGGAGCCGTCAGGGCCTGGAGCCGTCAGGGCCGTTCGGCCGTCAGATAGCGCTGGACGGTGGGGGCCAGCCAGGCGATGACCTCGTCGTGGCTGAGGTCCACGGCCGGCGGGATGTGCAGGACATAGCGGCACAGCGCCATGCCGAGTATCTGGGAGGCGATCAGTGCGGCGCGGGTCGGCGCCTCGTCGGGCACCGGGCAGACCGCGGCCAGGACCGGCTTGATCTGTTCGGCGAACACACCGCGCATCCGCTGGGCGCCCGCCTCATTGGTGACGCCGACGCGCATCATGCCGGTCAGCGTCTCGTCGCATTCCCAGCGCTCCAGGAAGTGGCGTACGAGCCGGGCACCGGCCTCGTCGCGCGGTACGTGGGCGAGATCCGGGGCATGCACCTCGATCTCGGAGGCGGCCGCGAAGAGCCCGGCCTTGTTGCCGTAGTAGCGCATCACCATCGACGGGTCGATGTCCGCGTCCCTGGCGATGGCGCGGATGGTGGCGCGCTCGTAGCCGTCCGCGGCGAAGCGGTCCCGGGCGGCGGCGAGGATCGCGGCGCGGGTGACGGCGGAGCGCCTGGGGCGGACGGGGTCCGCCGGCCCGTCGGGCGCGCCGCCGGCGGGGACCTCGGACGCCGCGACGGACACGGCATCGGCCGCAGCGGGCGTGGAATCGGCCGCGGAATCGGCCGCGGAGGGAGCATGTTCAGCCATGTCAACAACTGTAGGCCAACGGCTGTTGACACGCCAGACTCGACCGCCCTACGCTTGCCAACAAGCGTTGACCAACATGCGTTGGCACGGGCACAGACAGCGCGGGCACGGGCACGGGCACGGGCACAGGCACAGGCACAGGCACAGGCACCGACAGCACAGGCATAGGCACACACATAGGCATAGGCGTAGGAATAGGCACAGGAGGCGGAAGCCATGGACGCCCTGAACCGCAAGACCGCAGGCAGCTGCCCCGAGGCCGAGGAAGCGCGTGCGACCCGCGATGCGGACGTGATCGTCGTGGGCGCCGGCCCCACCGGCCTGCTGCTCGCCGGAGACCTCGCCGAGGCAGGGCTGAGCGTCACGCTCCTGGAGCGCCGCCCCGCCGCGATCAGCAACCTCACCCGCGCCCTGGCCGTCCATGCCCGCACCCTGGAGCAGCTGGACGCCCGCGGCCTCGCCGATGAGCTGGTCGACGGCGGCCATCAGCTGCCCGCCCTCCGCCTCTTCGGGGACGCCACCTTCGATGCGACCCAGCTCCGCTCCCGCTTCCCCTTCGTGCTGATCACCCCGCAGTTCGAGGTCGAGCGGCTGCTGGAGCGGCGGGCCCGCCGGGCCGGGGTGGTCTTCCGGCACGACTCCGAGGTGCTCGGCCTCGATCAGGACGCCGACGGCGTGACGGTGCGCTTCCGTGACGCCGAGGGCATCCGCAGCATCCGCGCCGCCTATACCGTCGGCACCGACGGCGTCCGCAGCACCATCCGCGAGGCCATCGGCCTGCCGTTCCCGGGCCGGTCCGTGATCCGCTCCCTGGTGCTGGCCGATGTCCGGCTGGCCCGGGAGCCCGAGTCCCCCTTCACCGTCAACGCCACCGACGACGCCTTCGCCCTGATCGGCTCGTTCGGCGACGGCTGGTACCGGGTCATCGGCTGGAACCGCCGCCGCCAGGCCGATGACGACGCGCCCGCCGATCTCGACGAGGTCCGCGAGTTCACCCGGCTCGCCCTCGGCAGTGATTACGGCATGTATGACGCCCGCTGGGTCTCCCGCTTCCACAGCGACGAGCGCCAGGTCCCCGAGTACCGCGTGGGCCGCGTCTTCCTCGCCGGCGACGCCGCGCATGTGCACTCCCCCGCCGGCGGCCAGGGCATGAACACCGGCCTCCAGGACGCCGCCAACCTCAGCTGGAAACTGGCCGCGGTACTCCGGGGCCACTCCCCCGGCAGCCTGCTGGACAGCTACCAGACCGAGCGCCATCCGGTGGGCGAGCAGGTGCTGCGCAGCAGCGGTGCCCTCATCCGGATCGCCCTGCTGCGCACCCCTCCCGGACGCACCGTCCGTACGCTCGCCGCCCGGCTCGTCAACCATCTGGGGCCGCTGTCCCGCCGCGCGATCCGCACCATCTCCGGCCTCGACATCGCCTATGCCGCCGGTCCCGGCGCCCACCCCCTCGCCGGCCGGCGCGCCCCCGACATCCGTCTGGCCGACGGCAGCCGCCTCTACGAACTCCTCCGCCAGGGCAGGTTCGTGCTGCTCACCCCCGCCGACGAGCCCGGCGTCCCCCAAGCACCGACAAGCAGGGCGGAGTCCGATCGCCCCGTCGGCGACCGTGTCGTGCACGCCTGCTGGCGAAGCGGCCGCCGCACGGCCCTTCTCGTACGCCCCGACGGCTATATCGCCTGGGCCACCGACGCCACCGCCCCCGCCGAGCGGGCCACCGCGCTACGGTCCGCCCTCTTCCACTGGACCGGCGCCGCGCCCGGGGACGGCGGCTCCATAGGCACCGCCCGGCCCGCCGCCCTCGCCCCTCCCGCACATGCCGCAGAGACGTCCCAGGGTCGTTGAGACAGCGCCGCCAGTGGTCGACAAGCCCCAGCTCCGCCCGCTCCACGCTCCGCACCCCGTGCTCGCCGCTGGCAGTCCCCCGCTGACGCTCGCCCCCGGTCGCCGCCCGCCCGACGCCGGAGCCGGTTTCTGTTTCCGTACGCTCTCTGCATGCTGTTCGCCCGCTCCGCTGCCCTCTTCGTACTCGCCGCGCTCTTCGAAATCGGCGGCGCCTGGCTGGTCTGGCAGGGCGTCCGGGAACACAAAGGCTGGGTCTGGATCGGCGCCGGAGTGATCGCGCTCGGGGTGTACGGCTGGGTCGCCACCCTCCAGCCGGACGCCGAATTCGGCCGCATTCTCGCCGCGTACGGCGGTGTCTTCGTCGCCGGATCGCTGGCGTGGGGCGCGATCGCCGACGGCTACCGCCCCGATCGCTGGGATGTGACCGGCGCACTGATCTGTCTGGCCGGAATGGCCGTGATCATGTACGCCCCCCGAGGCCGCTGACTTCGCCTGCATATCCTGGCCGCTGGACCACCTCCCCCAAGCCCTTCAGGTGCAGGGGACCCCATCGCCCCGAGGAGAGTGCCATGACCGCCGAGGCCCGTACCGCCGTCGTCACCGGAGCGAGCAGCGGCATCGGCGCCGCCACCGCGCGAGCGCTGGCCGCGGCCGGCTATCACGTGGTGCTCACCGCCCGCCGCAAGGACCGCATCGAGGCCCTCGCCGCCGAGCTGCCGAACACCGAGGCCTACGCACTCGACGTCACCGACCGCGCCGCCGTCGACGCCTTTGCCGCCGCTCTCGACCGCTACCCGTCTGTGGACGTCCTGGTCAACAACGCCGGCGGTGCCTACGGCGCGGAACCGGTCGCCACCGGCGATCCCGCCGACTGGCGCGCCATGTACGAGGTCAATGTGCTGGGCGTGCTCCATATGACCCAGGCGCTGCTGCCCTCGCTCACCGCCTCCGGCGAAGGCACCGTCGTCGTGCTCTCCTCCACCGCGGGCCATGGCACCTACGAGGGCGGCGGCGGTTATGTCGCCGCCAAACACGGTGCGCATGTCATCGCCGAAACGCTCCGTCTGGAGCTGTGCGGTGAGCCGGTGCGCGTCATCGAGGTCGCCCCGGGCATGGTCAAGACCGACGAGTTCGCCGCCACCCGCTTCCGTGGCGACACCGCCAAGGCCGCGAAGGTCTACGAGGGCGTTGACCAGCCGCTCAGCGCCGAGGACGTCGCCGACACCATCACCTGGGCGATCACCCGCCCCGCCCACGTCAATATCGACCTCCTGGTGGTCCGCCCCCGCGCCCAGGCCTCCAACTCCAAGGTCCACCGCACCACTTGAGACGCCCGCGGGGCCGCGGACTCCAAGGCCGCGGACTCCAAGGCCGCTGGTACCCATACCGCCCACGGCACCCCCCGCACCCGGCGTGGTGCGGCCCGGCGCGCACCCCACCGGGCCGCACCGTGCCAGACCACGCCAGGGCGCACCCCACCGGGCCGCACCAGGCCGAACCACGCTCCGGCGCCGTGCGAGGCGGAGTTGAAGGACGCGGCATTGCCCAGCCCCCTGACGAGGTACGAGCCGGTGCCCATCGAGCCCGGGATGATCCCGTACTCGCCACTTCCCGCCCGGATCGCGCCCCGGCAGACGAACTCGGCCCCGGGATGCAACACCGTGAGCGGGCGTGAAAAGCGGGAGTTTGACGCCAGGGCCTGCCCCTACCCCTCCGTGCACCGGGCGCCACACTCCTCTTGAGTGCCGGGGAAGAGTTCTACGCGGAGGTCGCCGCCGTCCTGGATGACGTAGGTGGGGCCGGTTCGGTAGGTCCAACCGACGGGGAGGAGGTAGTAGCGGCCGTTGCGTTCGATGAGGCGGCGGAGGCCGGTGTAACGGTACCGGTAGTGGGCCTTGGCCCCCAGGTCCTTCACCTCCAGGCCGGGCCCGGCCAGGCTGAGGCGGTCGGTGCTCAGGAGGACGACGGCGGGGTGGCGTACGAGGTTGGCGGCGGTCTGCCGGGCCTCCTGCTCGCCCAGCATGCCGGTGGCCAGGCTGAGCCCCCACATCACCAGCAAACCGGCCATGAAGACCGGTACCGCCCGGCTCCACATCGTGGCCGGGGCGGTGGCAGACGGGGCTGCGGCGTCCCCGTCACCGGCCCGGCTTTGGGCCCATGGGCTCTGGCCGAGAAGTACGCCAACCCCCAGCAGGAGTGGGGCCGTCCATCTGAAGGCACCGAGCCAGGGCCAAAGGAGCAGGAGGGCAAGGCCGGATCCGACAATGTAGGGGTGTGCCCGTGCCACGGCTCGCAGGGCGCTCTCCAGTGTCCGGATGAGGCGTTCCTGGCCGTCCTCGTCGGTGTCCGGTTGCGTGGTGGGGATGGGGGCCGCAGCCAGGCGACGGGCTATCAGGACGGCGAGGACGCAGACGATCGCCGTCGAGGCGTTGACGAGATTCAGGCTCTGGATCGCCATCTCCGCGAAGCCGAGGCCGAGGCTGAAGGCGTCCAGGCGGAAGTAGCTGTAGTAGGCCGTCATATAGACCGCACCCAGGAAGTACATGACGGCCACGAGGAAGGATGCCTGGGCAACGACGATGCCGAGGAGGCCGGCCGCCGTACGTTCCGCACCGGCCGGTGCGGAAGACCCTGCGGGTGGCGCGGAGGGCGGGGGGGCCGGATTGCCGCTCATGTGCCGGACGGGGACGGACAGGTCTCGCTCGGCGAAGGGGTGTCCTCCGGGGATGCCGAGCCCGTTGCATCGGACGACGCGGACGGGGACGGGGACGGCGAGCCCGTTGCGCCGGACGACGCGGACGGGGACGGCGAGCCGTCGGAGGGCGGGCAGGTCTCGTCGCCCGGTTTGCCTTCGCCGCCCTCGGAGGACGTGCCACCCTCGGAGCCGCCGCCCGGATCCACGCCGCCGCCCGCCGGTGGTCTGCCATGCCCCTTGGGCGGTACCTTGACCGGCGGCACCGGGTCCCCGCCGTAGCTGGGTCCGGCATGGCTGGTGTCGCCGTCGGTGGGGTCATCCCCCTGCACACCGCCCCCGGACGGATCTTCGCCTGACGTACCTCCCAGCGCCCCGCCGGACTCCACGCCACCCACCGCCTCACCCGCCGTTGGGGAGGAGCCGGAGGATGACGTCGGCCGTACGGATCCGGATCCCCCGGAACCTCCGTGTGCGCAACCTGACAGGACGACCAGCGCTCCGGCGGCAGCGACGATACGTAAGAGATATCTGTTCGCGTATGTCTCTCGGTATCCCATGCGTTGTCGGCTCCCTCCCCTACCGGGTGCGTAAAGAACAACGCCCGCCGGCCGGACCCGGTTCCTGTGGATCAGGTGAAGTGCTGGAGCTCAGCCCTTCACACACACCACCTGCTTGAGCTTGGCGACGACCTCGACCAGATCCCGCTGCTGATCGATGACCTTCTCGATCGGCTTGTAGGCACCCGGGATCTCGTCCACCACACCGGAGTCCTTACGACACTCCACGCCCCGCGTCTGATCCTCCAGATCCCGGGTGGAGAACCGCTTCTTCGCGGCGTTCCGGCTCATCTTGCGGCCGGCGCCGTGCGAGGCCGAGTTGAAGGACGCGGCATTGCCCAGCCCCCTGACGATGTACGAGCCGGTGCCCATCGAGCCCGGGATGATGCCGTACTCGCCACTTCCCGCCCGGATCGCGCCCTTACGGGTCACCAGCAGATCCATGCCGTCGTACCGCTCCTCCGCCACATAGTTGTGGTGGCAGGAGATCACCGGCTCGAACACCGGCCTGGCCTTCTTGAACTCCTTGCGGACGACGTCCTGGAAGAGCGCCATCATCACGGCCCGGTTGTGCTGGGCGTACTCCTGCGCCCAGAACAGGTCGTTGCGGTAGGCCGCCATCTGCGGGGTGTCCGCGATGAAGACGGCGAGATCGCGGTCGACCAGGCCCTGGTTGTGCGGCAGCTTCTGCGCCTGCCCCATGTGGAACTCGGCCAGCTCCTTGCCGATGTTCCGGGAGCCGGAGTGCAGCATCAGCCAGACCGCGCCGCTGTCGTCGAGGCAGAACTCGATGAAGTGGTTGCCGCTGCCCAGCGAACCCATCTGCTTCGTCGCGCGTTCCTGACGGAACTTGACCGCGTCGGCCACCCCGTCGAACCGCGACCAGAACTCCCCCCACCCGGCCGTCGGGTAGCCATGCAGCCGTCCGGGGTCGACCGCGTCCTCGTGCATCCCCCGCCCCACCGGAATCGCCTGCTCGATCTTCGAGCGGAGCCGGGAGAGATCGCCGGGCAGGTCATCGGCGGTGAGCGAGGTCTTCACCGCGCTCATCCCGCAGCCGATGTCGACGCCGACCGCCGCCGGGCAGACCGCGCCGCGCATGGCGATCACCGAGCCGACCGTGGCGCCCTTGCCGTAGTGCACATCCGGCATCACGGCCAGGCCCTTGATCCACGGCAGGGTGGCGACATTGCGCAGCTGCTGCATCGCGACGCCCTCGACCGTCGCCGGGTCCGTCCACATCCGGATCGGCACCTGGGCACCGGGCACCTCGACGTACGACATAACTTCCCCATTCCCCCGAATTTATGAAAAACGCAAATGCCGGACAATTTATCCGATCTTGGACGGCGAACCGGCGTTTACGGCAAGACGTGCGATACACATTGTGTCCATCGGCCGCCGACCGGCGGCAACCGCATTTCGTAAGGGAAGGAGCCGCGAACGATGCCACGGAAACCGTTCGTACCGGGTGCCGCACTGGTGGTGGCCGCGGCACTGGCCGCCGGTCTCACCGGCTGCACCGGCGGCTCCAGCCCCGACGGCAACGCCGCCGACGCCAAGAGCGGCGACGCCGCCACGTCGAGCCAGGCCGCCGAACCGGGCCGCTACCAGACCCTCCCGGAGGCCTGCGGGCTGCCCTCGCGCAGCGCCATCCGCGGCATGCTCCCCGGCGACGGCCAGCCCCTGTCGGGCGCCGAGGCCAAGAAGGTCTACGGCGGCCAGGCCGACATCACCTATGACACCGACCGCCGCGTCGGCTGCCACTGGACCCGCGAGACCACCGCGGGCACCCGCCATCTGAGCCTGGACATCCAGCGCGTGGTCTCGTACGACGCCGCCGTCAGCGATGACGACAAGGCGCAGGGGATCTACAGCAAGAAGGAGCTGGCCGCACAGATACCGTCCGGCGGCGCCGGTTCTCCCACGCCCGCCGCCCCGTCCCCGTCCCCGTCCGCCTCGAAGGGCAAGGACAAGGGCGCAGGAGCCGTCGTGAACGGCTCGACGGACAAGAGCCAGGCGGACGGCACGGGAAAGGCGCCGTCCGGGAGCCCCTCACGGACACCGTCCGGGAGCCCCTCACGGGCACCGTCGGGGAGCCCCTCACAGACGTCCGGCCCGAGTGCGGACCCGGGCGGCTCGACCGCCCCGCGCGTCCTGGTCGGCCTCGGGGACGCGGCCTTCCTCAATGACAAATTGGTCACAGCGGACTCCGGGGTGCACCGCGATGTCACTGTGGTCTTTCGCACGTCGAACGTCATCGTGACGCTCACCTACGACCAGTGGTCCACGGACAAATCGATGCTGCCGGACAGCCAGGAACTGCAGGACAAGGCCCGTTCGCTGGCCGGCGAGCTGTCGGACAGCCTCAGCGAATAGTCCGGATCAGGCGAATTGACCGAAGCGACGGGCAGGACCGTAAAACATCCGATTTGAGCACTGTGCTCATCGACATGATCCGGTCACACTCCTCGCTGCGCCGCGTACCGTGCCGTGAAGACAGGGCCCAGGACACGCCCTGACCCTGCCCCGTACGCGAGGCGGGGAAGGCCCCACGGACCACGCCACGGCCGTGCCGGCCCGATGACGACGAACAGCGAAGGAACCATGCACCGTTCAGCCAAGCGACTCGCCAGCCTTCTCACCTGCGCAGCAGTACCGGTGCTGCTCGTCGCCGGCTGCTCCGGCTCGAACAGCGACAGCTCCGGTGACGCCCCCTCCGCCGCCTCCAGCAGCGCGAGCAAGCCCTCGCCGACCGTCGCGCCCGCCAAGTTCAAGAAGCTGCCGAACTCGTGTGCGGCGTTCTCCAAGGACACCATCAACAAGATGCTGCCCAAGGTGAAGGACGCCTCCGGGGACCAGGGCAAGTCCACCGACGACGCCTCGCACGGCACCTGCTCGTGGACCAGCTCCGACGAGAAGGGCGTCGACGGCACCCAGTGGCGCTGGCTGGACATCGGCTACCAGCGCTACGACTCCGACCCGGGCGTCGGCAGCGGCGACAAGCGCGCCACAGACTTCTACACCAAGCAGATCTCCGAGGCGAAGGCCACCAAGGGCGCCCAGAAGCTGACGGCCGTCCAGACCTCCGGCACCGGCGACGAGGCCACCGCGATCACATACGACGTGAAGCGGGACGGCACCAACTTCAAGAACACCACCGTCGTCGCCCGCACCTCCAACGTCGTCATGACGATCAACTACAACGGCGCGGGCCTGGCCGGCGCGGACGCCCCCAAGACTGCCGACCTGCTCAAGCAGGTCCAGGCCGCCGCCAAGGAAGCGGTCACCTCCGTCACCAAGGCCAACGGCTGACCGCACCGACGCCACCCGGACCGCCTCCGGCCCCCGGCCGCCTCAGCCGCACAGGGCCCGCACCGATGTACGCGATGTACGGTGCGGGCCCTCTCGCCGCTTCACCCGCGTGAAGTCGCGGTGTTGCTCCCCTGCCCTCCCCACGACCTGCCCTCCCCACGACCTGGCTTCGTCCGTACCGGCACATGCCCGCCCGTACGCATGTGCCAGGCTGTCGCTCGCAACAGACTGATCGGGAGGGGTGCTCGGGTGGCCGCGCCACTGAAGCTGACACGCACACACCGGATACTCATCGGAGTGGTCATCGCCGGCGCGGTGGTCATCGCCGGCATCGGCTTCGCCGGCTCCTACGCAGCCGTACGTGCACTGGCCGTCAAGAAGGGCTTCGGCGACTTCGCCTACTTCTTCCCCATCGGCATCGACGCGGGCATCTGCGTCCTGCTCGCCCTGGATCTGCTGCTGACCTGGATCCGCATGCCCTTCCCGCTGTTGCGGCAGACGGCCTGGCTGCTGACGGTCGCGACGGTGGCGTTCAACGCCGCGGCCGCGTCCGATCCCCTGGGCATGGGCATGCATGCCGTCATCCCGGTGCTGTTCGTCGTCACCGTCGAGGCCGCCCGGCACGCCGTCGGGCGGATCGCCGACATCACGGCGGACAAGCACATGGAGGGTGTGCGCCTCACCCGCTGGCTGCTGTCACCCGTCCCGACGTTCCTGTTGTGGCGGCGGATGAAGCTGTGGGAGCTGCGGTCGTACGACGCGGTGATCAAGCTGGAGCAGGAACGGCTCGTGTACCAGGCACGCCTGCGCTCGCGATTCGGCCGGGCCTGGCGTCGTAAGGCTCCCGTGGAGTCCCTGATGCCACTGCGGCTCGCCCGGTACGGGGTGCCGCTGGCCAAGACCGCCTCCGCGGGACTTGCCGCGGCGGGCATCGAACCGCAACTGCTGCCGCCGCAGCCCGTGCCGCCCGCTCCGGAGCCTCAGCCCCAGGAGCCACCGCACGCCCAGGAACCGGCCCAGGAGCTGCCGAGCCAGTGGTTCGCGGCGCCGCAGCAGGTGACGTATCAGGGTGGCTACGACCCGGCGTACGTCCCGGAACAGGAGCATCAGCCCTCGTCGTACGAGCATCGGCCCTCGTACGACGAGCACCCGGTCTCGTACGACGGGCACCAGCAGATGCCGGCGCAGGACCAGGTCCCGGTCCCTGCCCCGCGCGCCCCGCAGCCCGAGCCACCGGTCCCGGTGCCGAACGGTGCAGGTGGGACGCGTCCGCTCGGTAAGGGCACCCCGGAGGCGGACCCGGAGGCGGACCCGCAGCCCGCCCCGGCACCGGCCGCGCCCACGGCACCGACCGATGAGGATCTGTACCAGGTGTTCCGGCGCTCGATAGAGGGCGAAGGCATGCCGACACCGGGCACGTTCGCGTCGAACCTGGCGGCGCAGTACGGAATCCGCCTGCGGTCGCGGGACCTGAACCGCTACATGGACGAGTTCAGCGACCGCCTCAACGCGGAGCTGATGGACGAGCACATCGCGTAGCACGCACACCGCGTAGCACGCACGACGGGTGCCGCACGGCGGGTGCCGTACGGCAACGGGGCGTCCCCTGAGCCGCCCCCGGGCCCGTCTGCGGTGCAGCGTCCGGCCCCGGGAGTCCTCCTCCCCGGGGCCGATCGCCCTTCTCGCCCCCGAGTCGCGGACCCGTCACGGTGTCCACGACTCAGCGGCAACGCCTCACGGTCACCGGCAACGGATCACCAGCAAACGGGTCACCAACGACGAGTCGCCAACAACACCCCACCGCCGGGCAGCTCATCGCCGGGCACCCGACCGCCGGGCAGCTCATCCCCCGAGCAGCTCATCCCCCGAGCAGCTTGCGCACCCGGTCGGCGCCGACGGCCAGCAGCAGGGTGGGCAGCCGCGGCCCGGTGTCCCGGCCCACCAGCAGCCGGTAGAGCAGGGCGAAGAAGGCGCGCTGGGCGACCTTCAGCTCCGGGGTCGGCTTGGCGTCCGGCTCCAGGCCCGCCTGGATCTTCGGCACGCCGTAGACCAGGGTGGTCAGCCCGTCCAGCGACCAGTGCTCGTCCAGACCGTCGAGCAGCAGCCGCAGCGAGCCACGGGACGGCTCGTCGAGGGTGGCGAGCAGCTCCTCGTCGGGCTCGGCACGGACGATGGTGCGCTGGTCGGCCGGGACCTGGGTGTTGATCCAGTACTCGGCCTTGCCGAGCCGCGGGCGGGTCTCGTCCAGCGAGGTGACCGGGTTGTCCGGGTCCAGCTCACTCAGGATCCGGAGCGTCTGCTCGTCATGGCCGGCGGTGATGTCCGCGACCGAGGCGAGCGTGCGGTACGGCAGCGGACGCGGCGTACGGGGCAGCTCGCCGGCGGCGGTGCGGGCCGCGCGGGAGTACGCGGCGGCGTCGGCCGGCAGCGCGGTGCCGTCCGCGACCTTCGACTCCAGCTTGTCCCACTCGTCGTAGAGCCGCTGGATCTCCTGGTCGAAGGCGATCTTGAAGGACTGGTTGGGCCTGCGGCGCGCGTACAGCCAGCGCAGCAGCGGCGCCTCCATGATCTTCAGCGCGTCGCCCGGGGTCGGCACCCCGCCGCGCGACGACGACATCTTGGCCATGCCGCTGATGCCGACGAAGGCGTACATGGGGCCGATGGGCTGGTCGCCGTCGAAGATCTGGCGGACGATCTGGCCGCCGACGACGAAGGACGAGCCCGGCGAGGAGTGGTCGACTCCGGACGGCTCGAAGATCACGCCCTCGTAGGCCCACCGCATCGGCCAGTCGACCTTCCAGACCAGCTTGCCGCGGTTGAACTCGCTCAGCCGGACCGTCTCGCCGAAGCCGCACGCCGTGCAGGTGTAGACCAGCTCGGTGGTCTCGTCGTCGTACGAGCTGACCGTGGTGAGGTCCTTCTCGCACTGCCCGCAGTAGGGCTTGTACGGGAAGTAGCCGGCCGAGCCGCCGCTGCCGTCGTCCTCGGCCGCCGCGCCGGAGCCCTCGGCGGCCTCCAGCTCGGCTTCGTCGACGGGCTTCTGCGACTTCTTGGCCGGGGCCTTCTTCGTGCGGTACTGGGCGAGGATCGCGTCGATGTCCGCGCGGTGCTTCATCGCGTGCAGCACCTGCGCGCGGTAGACGCCCGAGGTGTACTGCTCGGTCTGGCTGATGCCGTCGTACTCGACGCCCAGCTCGGCCAGCGCCTCGCTCATGGCGGCCTTGAAGTGCTCCGCCCAGTTCGGGTACGCCGAGCCGGCCGGGGCCGGCACCGAGGTCAGCGGCTTGCCGATGTGCTCGGCCCAGGAGCCGTCGACGCCCGGCACGCCGTTCGGGACCTTGCGGTAGCGGTCGTAGTCGTCCCAGGAGATGAGGTGACGGACCTCGTACCCGCGGCGGCGGATCTCGTCCGCGACCAGGTGCGGGGTCATGACCTCGCGGAGGTTGCCGAGGTGGATCGGGCCGGACGGGCTCAGGCCCGAGGCGCAGACGACCACCGGTGCGGAAGCACCTGATGTCACTTTGCCCGGGGCGCGGCGCTCCGCCTCGGCAATGACCTCGTCCGCAAACCTGGAGACCCAGTCGGTCTCGGTGCTCTGCTGAGCCACGATCGGCCCTTCCTCTTCCTGGTGCTTCCTGATTGCGCCGTCTTGCGCGTGCGACGCACAAATGCCTGACGGGCCCATTGTCCCAGACGAAAAATCAGTGGTACTGCCGTGGGATACTCACTGGCAAACCCTTTCCACTCCGACGACACCCCCCTCTGGAAGAGAGCTCTTCTCCATGGCCTCGGTCACTTCCCTCGCAGCCTCGGTTCACCAGCGCGTCGCGGACGCCCTCTCGGCAGCCCTGCCGGAGGCCGGCGCCGCCGACCCGCTGCTGCGCCGAAGCGACCGGGCCGACTTCCAGGCCAACGGCATGCTGGCGCTGGCCAAGAAGCTCAAGGGCAATCCGCGGGAGCTGGCCACGCAGGTCGTCGCCGCCCTCATGCCCGACGAGCACCGTCCTGCCGGTGAGAGCGGTGCGGTGATCAAGGAGATCGAGGTCTCCGGCCCCGGCTTCCTCAACATCACCATCGCCGACGAGGCGATCATCAAGACCCTCGCCGAGCGCGCCGCCGACGACCGCCTGGGCGTGCCGTACTCCGACGGCGCCGGGACGACCGTCATCGACTACGCCCAGCCGAATGTGGCGAAGGAGATGCACGTCGGCCATCTGCGGTCGGCGGTGATCGGCGCGGCGATGGTCGAGATCCTGGAGTTCACCGGCGAGAAGGTGATCCGCCGGCACCACATCGGCGACTGGGGCACCCAGTTCGGCATGCTCATCCAGTACCTCATCGAGCACCCGCACGAGCTGGACCACCAGGGCGGCGAGGACACCGACGTCTCCGGCGAGGAGGCCATGTCGAACCTCAACCGGCTGTACAAGGCCTCGCGTGCGCTCTTCGACTCCGACGAGGAGTTCAAGGAGCGGGCCCGCCACCGGGTCGTCGACCTCCAGGCCGGCGACGAGCAGACGCGGGCCCTGTGGCAGCGGTTCGTCGACGAGTCGAAGATCTACTTCTACTCGGTCTTCGACAAGCTGGACATGGACATCCACGACCCCGACATCGTCGGCGAGTCCGGCTACAACGCCATGCTGGAGGAGACCTGCCGGCTGCTGGAGGAGTCCGGGGTCGCGGTGCGCTCCGAGGGCGCCCTCTGCGTGTTCTTCGACGACGTCAAGGGCCCGGACGGCAACCCCGTCCCGCTGATCGTCAAGAAGTCCAACGGCGGCTACGGCTACGCCGCCACCGACCTCTCCGCGATCCGCGACCGGGTGCAGAACCTGGGCGCCGACACCCTCCTCTACGTCGTCGACGCCCGGCAGTCCCTGCACTTCAAGATGGTCTTCGAGACCGCCCGCCGGGCCGGCTGGCTGAACGACAAGACACAGGCCGTCCAGCTGGCCTTCGGCACGGTCCTGGGCAAGGACGGCAAGCCGTTCAAGACCCGTGAGGGCGAGACGGTGCGGCTGGTGGACCTGCTGGACGAGGCGATCGACCGGGCGACCGCGGTGGTGCGGGAGAAGGGCGCGCCGATCGGCCTGACCGAGGAGGAGATCACCGGCAACGGCGCGCAGGTCGGCATCGGCGCCGTGAAGTACGCGGACCTGTCGACGTCGGCCGCCCGGGACTACAAGTTCGACCTGGAGCAGATGGTGTCGCTGAACGGCGACACCTCGGTGTACCTCCAGTACGCCTACGCCCGTATCCGGTCGATCTTCCGCAAGGCCGGTGACGCGGCCCCCGCACCGCACCCGGAGCTGCCGCTCGCCCCGGCGGAGCGGGCGCTCGGCCTGCACCTCGACCAGTTCGGCGAGACCCTCGCCGAGGCCGCCGCGTCGTACGAGCCGCACAAGCTCGCCGCGTACCTCTACGGCCTCGCCTCGCTGTTCACCACCTTCTACGACCAGTGCCCGGTCCTGAAGGCCGAGGGCGGCGCGGACCAGGTCGCGGGCCGGCTGTTCCTCTGCGACCTGACCGCCCGCACCCTCCACCAGGGCATGGCGCTGCTCGGCATCCGTACGCCCGAGCGGCTCTGAGCCCGGCGCGTCGTCCGGCCGCCCGCGCGCCCTGCCGTCGCTTACCCTCCTGCCACAACGGCCCCGTACTCCACAGGAGTTGTACGGGGCCGCTCAGGTCTCACCATGGGTTCAGGCCGCGGGATTCAGGCCGCAGGCGGCGCCGTCAGTGCTGCCACGGCCTGCGTACCGCGTCCTTGGTCTTCTCGGCCGCGTCCAGCCCGTGCCCGGCGTGCTTCTCGGCCTTGCCCTCGGCCGCCAGCTTGCGGTTGTGCGTGGCCCGGCCGACGACTTCCTTCATGGCGCCGATCACCTGCGCGCCCTTGGCCTGCATCTTGCGCTTGGCAGTCATGGTTACCCGCTCCTCGGTCGGTCGGGGTCTTCCTTGACAATCGGTCCGTGCCCCGCGTGCGCCGGACAAAACGTGGTACGCACGACGAAGCTCCCGCCCCGGAACCAGGGACGGGAGGACGGGAGCCTCTGGCAACGACACGAGGGGCAGGGGCGCCACGGCACGAGGGTCCGGGCGCCTCACAGCCCCCGCGCGACCTCCGTCGCCCAATACGTGAGGATCATGTCGGCACCGGCCCGCTTGATACCGGTCAGCGCCTCCAGGATCGCCTTGTCGCGGTCGATCCAGCCCTTCTCGGCGGCCGCCTCGATCATCGCGTACTCACCGGAGATCTGGTACGCGGCGACGGGCACGTCCACCGCGTCCGCGACCTTCGCCAGCACGTCGAGGTACGGCAGCGCCGGCTTGACCATCACCATGTCGGCACCCTCCGCCAGGTCGAGCGCCAGCTCGCGCATCGACTCACGGAGGTTGGCCGGGTCCTGCTGGTAGGTCTTGCGGTCACCCTTGAGCGACGAGCCCACCGCCTCGCGGAACGGCCCGTAGAACGCCGACGAGTACTTCACGGTGTACGCGAGGACCGACACGTCCTCGTGCCCCGTCTGGTCCAGGGCGTCCCGGATGACGCCGACCTGGCCGTCCATCATGCCGCTGGGGCCGACCACGTGGACGCCCGCATCGGCCTGCACCTGCGCCATCTCGGCGTAGCGCTCCAGCGTGGCGTCGTTGTCGACCCGCCCGTCGGCGTCCAGGACGCCGCAGTGACCGTGATCGGTGTACTCGTCCAGGCACAGGTCCGACATGATCACCAGGTCGTCGCCGACCTCGGCCCGGACGTCCCGGATGGCGAGCTGGAGAATGCCGTCGGGGTCGGTGCCCGCCGTACCGGCCGCGTCCTTCTTCGCGTCCTCCGGCACCCCGAACAGCATGATCCCGGCGACACCCGCCTCGACCGCTTCGACGGCGGCCTTGCGCAGGGTGTCGCGGGTGTGCTGCACCACGCCCGGCATCGCGCCGATCGGCACCGGCTCGCAGACCCCTTCGCGCACGAACGCGGGAAGGATGAGGTCGGCCGGATGCAGGCGGTTCTCCGCGACCATCCGCCGCATGGCGGGGGTGGTGCGCAGCCGCCGCGGCCGCGCCCCCGGGAAGCTTCCGTACTTCGTCATACCACCCACGCTACGCCCGCCCCGTACCCGCCTTTGCCGACGCAACGTCGGCCGGCCGGGCCGCGGATCCGGACGCAACGTCGGCCGGCCGGGCCGCGGATCCGTCACAACTGCCGCAGGTGATCACGGAGTGTGCGGGCGACCTGTCCCATCAGGGCATCGGCGCCGGGCTGCTTGCTGGCGGGCACGAGCGACTCGGTGAGGACGGCGACGGCGAACGCCTGGCCATCGGTGTGCTCGACCACTCCGATCTCGTGGCGGAGGTTGAGGAGGGTGCCGGTCTTGGCGGACCAGGTGGTGGCGTCGGAGCTGAAGTCCGGCGTCAGCCGGTGCCGCATCACGTTGTGGGCCATGAGACCGCGGACCCGTTCGGCGGTTTCCGGGGGGACCGACGACGGTGTCCACAGGGCCTGGAGCAGTTCGACGTAGGCGCGTGCGCTGCCGCTGTTGGCGCGGGTGACGTCCAGCTGCGGCACCCGGTGTCCGTGTGCGCCCGCGCTGATGGCGAGGGCGTGGGCAAGGTGGGCCTGGGTGGCATCGAGGCGTTCCTCGGGGGTGTCGGCCAGCTCCTGCAAGGTGTGCCGGACGGTGATGCCGCGCAGCCCGAACTCGTTCAGCAAGGCGGTGACCCGGGCCGGCGGAGTGAGGCCGAACAGCACGTCAGCGGCGGTGCTGTCGCTGACGCAGGTGCTCAGATAGAGCAGGTCGTCGACGGCGATCCGGGCGGGATGGCGGAATCGGCTCAGGCCGGTGGGCCCGGGGGTGGTGATGCGCCCCGGCTGCACGTCGAGCGCGGTGGCTCCGTCGAGTTCGCCCCTGCGGATGCGTTCGATCGTCGCGAGGGCGAGGGGGACCTTGACCAGGGAGGCGGTGGGCAGCTCGACGTCCGGCTCGATCCCGACTTCCTGCCCGGTGTGCAGATCCCGCACGAGCAGACAGCCGCGCAGGCCACCGTCGTCGAGGTGGCGGCGCATGTCGCGCAACAGTGCTTCGGTGTTCACGCGACCTCCGCGTGGCCGGCGTGCGAGGGTCCGGATACGCCGAGACAGTCGGCGATCGCCTCGCCCAGGCGCGTCCGGATGAGCTGGGGATCGCCGGGCGCGGTGGCGGCCAGGGCGTACCCGCGGACGAAGGCGGCCTCGCCGATGGGCCGCCAGCTCAGGGCGAACGCGCGGGCCTGTGCGGGGGAACACAGCAACAGGTCCCCGGTGCACAGGACTTCGGCCACGGCCGCCGTGAGGTCGGCCGCCTCGGCGAGCTGTGCGGGCTGCAGGCCGACGGCATCGCGCAGGCGCGTCAGCGGGTCGCGGATGTGCGCCACGTCGTCCTCCGGCTGAACCCAGATGCGACGGGCCGGGCCGGTGGTGGTCCGGCCACGGCGCAACGTGTCGAGGTAGATGCGCTTCACCCCGGGGTCCTCGGCGGCGGCCAGCCCCAGTGGCACCGACCAGGTCGCCTGGTCCGGCGCGACCGCGAGCAGCGCCGCCCGCACCTGCTGGGAGCGGATCAGCTCCGTTCGCCGTGCGGGCGCCGCGACGCGCAGGTCGAGCGTCATGCCCTGCCGCCGTGCGCCGGCGACGAGGCGTGCCAGGCCGGCGCCGGAGCACACGTCGGGCACGGCGAGCCGCCACGGTTTGCGCTTGGCGGCTGCCGCCTCGTGCTCCAGCACATCGGCGCTCAGGAGCAGTTGACGGGCCGCGGGCAGCATGTCCCGGCCGAACGGGGTGAGGACGGCCTGCCGTGAGGTGCGCTCGAACAGCCGCTCCCCGAAGCGCTCCTCCAGGGCCGCGACGCGGCGGCTCGCCACCGACTGGGACATCCGGGCCGCAGCCGCTCCGACGGTGAAACTGCCGTACTCACTCACGCTGACGAACGCACGACACGCCCCCACCAGATCCATCGGCGCACCCCTCCCCGCCCCACGGCATGCCCGCACCCACCATGCCGAATCAGCATGGAAACCCACACAAGCGTATTGGACCGCATAGCTGCCGGACGGCGAAGGTGACCCTGCCCGCCACGGCCGGATCCCGGAGGGAGCCCGGCCGCCCGTTCCCCGTGCTGTGCGCGCCGGGGCAGGACCGGAGGTTCAGATCATGCAGCACACCCGTGCCCAGCGCTGTGCTCTCAGTGCGCTCGTCGCCCTCACCCTCATTCCGCTCACCGCCTGCGGCGAGGGCAGTTCCCTCGCCGCTTCGTCCGCGTCCGCGTCCGCGTCCGCGTCTGCTTCCGCGGCGAAGAAGCCCTACGTTCACGCCTTGCAGAAGCTGGAGCGCACCCACGACGCCCGCCTCGGCGTCTACGCCGTCGACACCGGCACCGGACACGTGGTGGCCTACCGCGACGGCGAACGGTTCGCCCACAACTCCACGTTCAAGGCCTTCGCGGCCGGCGCCGTGCTGCGCAAGCGCTCCCTGAGCGGGATGGACAAGGTGATCAAGTACAGCAAGAAGGACCTGGTCGCCAACTCTCCCGTGACCGAGAAGCACGTCACGTCGGGGATGACCCTGCGCGAACTGTGCGACGCCGCCGTCCGCTACAGCGACAACACCGCGGCCAACCTGCTCCTCAAGGAACTCGGCGGCCCCAAGGCCCTGAACGCCGCGCTCAAGAACATCGGCGACAACGTCACGCACATGGAGCGCTACGAGCCGGACCTGAGCACATGGGATCCGGGCTCGACGCGCGACACGACCACCCCGCAGGCCTTCGCCAAGGACCTGCGCACCTTCGTGCTCGGGGATGTCCTCGGCAAGGGGGAACGCGCTCAGCTCACCAAGTGGCTGCGGACCAACACCACGGGCGGCGAGCTGATCAGGGCCGGCGTGCCCAAGGGCTGGACGGTCGGCGACAAGACCGGAATGGGCAGCAACTACGGCGGCCGGGACGACATCGCCGTGGTCTGGCGGCCGCACGCCGCGCCCCTGGTCGTAGCGATCCTCACGAACCGCACCGAGAAGGACGCGAAACCGGACAACAAGCTGATCGCGGAGGCGACCTCCGTGGCCGTCAACTCGCTGAAGTAGCCGAGCGCCGGGCCGTTCCTTGACCCGTTCCTTGGCCCGTCCCCTGGGCCGTTCCTTGGCCCGTTCCCTGTGTCCTCGACCGACGCCGGCGAGCGCGGACAGGCCACTGCCGGACAGGCCACTGCCTGGTGCGGTCGACGGCCTGTGTGTTGTTCAGTGGCCGTGGCCGATGCTGTCCAGTTCGGCCACGTCCTCGCCGGAGAGCAAGAGCCCGGCGCCTGCGATGTTCTCGCGCAGGTGGGCGGTGGACGAGGTACCGGGGATGAGCAGGATGTTCGGCGAGCGTTGCATCAGCCAGGCCAGCGCGACCGACATCGGCGTCGCCCCCAGCCGGCTCGCGACCTGCGAGAGGGCCTCGGACTGTAGCGGCGTGAAGCCTCCCAGAGGGAAGAACGGCACGTAGGCGATGCCGTCGGCGGCGAGGTGGTCCACGAGGTCGTCGTCGTGACGGTGAACGAAGTTGTACATGTTCTGTACGCACACGATCGGGGCGATGCCGCGTGCCTCGGCAACCTGCTCCGCGGTGACGTTGCTGACGCCGAGGTGGCGGATCAGGCCCTCTCGCTGGAGGTCGACGAGCGTTTCGAATGCTTCGGCGATCGAGCCGGGCTGGGGGCCCTGAGCGTCGCCCATGCGCATGTTGACCAGGTCAAGGGCCTCGACGCCGAGGGATTCGAGGTTTTCGTGGACCTGCTTGCGCAGGTCTTCGGGGCGCCGGGCCGTGGGCCAGCCGCCCTGCGCGTCGCGGGCCGCGCCCACCTTGGTGGCGATGAACAGCGACTCCGGGTAGGGGTGCAGCGCTTCGCGGATCAGCTCATTCGTGAGGCGCGGTCCGTAGGCGTCGCTGGTGTCAATGTGGGCGATCCCGAGGCTGACTGCCTCGCGCAGGACGGCCAGGGCGCCGTCGTGATCGGCGGGCGGCCCCATGACCCACGGTCCGGCGAGCTGCATCGCGCCATAGCCGAAACGGGTGACGGTCGAGTCACCCAGCTTCCAGATTCCGCCGGGAAGAGGTGTGGAGGGCGTGTTCATCGTGCTGCCTTTCACTCAATGCCAGGGGTGGTGTCCCCTTGCCAGGGGTAATGCCAGGGGTGGTGTCCCCTTGCCAGGGGTGGTGTCTCCGGCCCCCTTGCACCAGCATTGGAGACAAACTTCCGATCGGGAAGTAGGCACTCTGAAGTGCGTAACTAACCCAGAGGGAGAGAGGCAGATCAGTGACGACGACGAAGTCCGACAAGAAGGCGGAGTACAACGCTTTCCTGGCGGTGTGCCCCAGCCGTCAGCTCCTCGACCGGATCTCAGACAAGTGGGTCGTCCTGATCCTGTGCGCACTGGGCGGTGACGCGTCCGAACCGCCCGGCGCATCGCACGCCCCGAAGGCGATGCGTTTCTCCGAGCTCGCCCGGCTACTGGCCGGCGTCAGCCAGAAGATGCTGACCCAGACCCTACGAGCCCTCGAACGCGACGGCTTGCTCATCCGCACCGTGACACCCACGGTGCCCGTCACCGTCACCTACGAGCTGACTGACCTCGGCCTCTCGCTTCACCACCTGACACGCGGACTCAGACAGTGGGCGCAGACTCACATGGACCAAGTCCTCGCCCACCGCGAGAAGCACGACGCACGAGCTTCCTAGCGTGGACAGCGTTCTCCGCCTCTGCTGCGGGCTGAGCCTCCCTCCCCTCGTAGCGTGAAGACTGTGACTGCTGGGGAAGTTGGGTCATGGCAGAGCAGCGTCGGGACAAGGGTCAAGCGTTGAGGTCCAGGACCCGGACCGGCTCGCCGTCCCAACGCTTCGGGGCGGTGGTGGCGACGATCGCCCCGTCAGGGCGGTCCGGGGTGGGCTGGGCCGCGTACTGGCTGTGGGCTGCCGCCCATGTCTCCTGCTGCGCCACGGCCAGGGCCGCGGGCAGGTCCAAATCCAGGACGGTGATGCCGGGCAGGGCAGCGAGGTGCTCGGCGGTACCGGGCCGGGCGCGGTCGGCTTCGACGAGCGCGCACGTCGGTGCGTAGAGGTACCAGCCGGGTTCGGCGTGGGCCCGGTGGATGAGACGGGAGGCGAGGACGTTGCCCTGGCCGGCCGCGGTCATCGCGGTGTCGTCCACACTCGCCTCCGCTCCCGCGGAGAGCACTCCGAAATGACGAAAGGCCGCCTTGCGGCGACCGGTCTTCTCCGCGCAGGCGGAGGTGAGCCGCGCACCCGCGACACCTGGCGTGCCGAGTGGCAACGACGCACCGAGCAGCGGCCGGCCTGCGCCAGATGTGGCTGTCGAGCGGCAGGCCTGCGGGCGGCGGTGAGATCAGTAGCCGGTGCGGACCTCGATGTAGCACTCCATCAACGGCCCTCTTGATAAGTGCCTGGCTGATGGGGGCGATTGCCCCTGGTCAGCGGCTCGATGATGGTCGCCGACCGGCGACAAGTCAGTGCCTCGTGTCGACGGTCCGGGCGCGGCGGCGGGCGTGGCGGGCCCTGAGTCCGCAGGAGCGGCAGCCGCCTGCCCCGTCACGGATCTGCCGGAATCTGGGGCGCACCAGCTTCCCGCATTGTGTGCAGCGGCATGCCCAGGGCTGGTCATAGCCGCGGTAGGGCTCCAGCGGTTCGAGGCCTGCGGCACGCATGATGAGGGCCGCATAGATGGGCTGGATCCTCCCCGGCAGTTGCGACATCCCCCGGTCTCCTTCGGTGAGCAGTCGGCGCCCCGGGCAGAGCGCGAGGCCCGGGGCGCCGTGGAATCGCCACCTGGACCTGAGCATCGTTCCTGTGGCCGGCGAATTTGCGCACGTCAGCGGCGGCGGCCGGTCGGCGCATGCTGCAGGTACTCCATTCGTTGCCGGGCGGCCGGGAGGTGGCGGTGGTCAAGGTCCGGCAGCTGCCGTAGAAGCGCGATCAGCTCGGGTCCGCAGCTGCGGGCTTCGGCAGGGTCTTCGATCTGCTGCCAGCAGTAGTGGGCGCCCCGGGCGGCGTTGAGCACCTCCGGAGCATCCGGTGCCTGGTGGGCGAGTCGGGCCCTGGCGGCTGCCACCCACAGTTGTGTGGCGACCGTCCACTTCTCCGCGATGCGGGCGAGGTCTGCTCGGATCTCTGCCCAGAGGATGGCCTGGGGAGAGTCGGGGCCGTACTGCTGCAGGGTCTGCTGCTCCCATGCGGCGGCCATCTCGGCGGCCTCGTTGTGCCGACCGTCCTGGGCCGCCTGCCAGATGATCGGCCTGGGGTCCAGCTGCATGGGCTGCACCAGGACCGGCGCCGGCTGTTGCTCCACGGGTGGCGCTGGTGCGGGCTGCTGCGCGACGGGCGCCGGCGGGACTGGGGGCGGCGACTGTTGAGTGGTCAGCACCCCTCGCTCCCGCTCGTCCCGGGCCGGCATGGGCGCTGCCGGGGCCTGTGGGGGAATCGCTGCGGTCGGTGGCAACTGGACGGGACCTGGTGGCGGATAAAGCGCCGGAACCGGCGGTTGGCCGAGCCGCTGGGGAGACATGTGCAGGGGCGGCGCCGTGGCCTGTAGAGGTGCTTTCGCAGCGGGGTGTGGGAAGACAGCCGTGGGGTCGGGGAGGGGTTGCGGCGCCGCCGGGATGCCGGCCTCCTGCCGTTCCTGCGCGGGAGCCATCACCCCTGGTGCGGCCTGGCGTTCCGGCGCTGCGGGGGCAGGGGAAATTGCCGGTGCGGTGGGCAGGACCAGGGTGCCGGGAGGGACTCTCGCGCCGGCCACGGCCTGGGCGTGCAGCTGGGCGTGGGGGGGCCGGTCGCGGGTGCTGCGCAGTGCCTCGATCAGCGCTCGGGTGTAGTCGCTGACTCCGCTGGTACCGGGGAATCCGGGCGGGCTGATCACGCCGTACAGCGCGAATCCGGCGGTGACGTCGGCGAGGTCCGCCTGCAGCTGCTCCCATGCCCCCTTGTCGGCGGCGAGGTCGACCAGGAGTGTTGAGCTGCCGGGCGGGCGTGGCCGCAGCTCGGTGCGCAGCCACTCCCAGGGCAGGGAGGTGTAGCGGACGGTCGTCGCGGTGGTGCCGGGCAGCGCGAGGTGGAGCCGGCGCGCCTTGCGGTCGGTGGTCAGTCGGCCGGACAGATAGATCAGCAGCGGTCCGGGTGTCGCGGCGGCGACCCGCAGCCGCTGCAGGACGCTGTTCTGGTCGCGTACACCGTCCAGGTGGGTGGCGTCGGTCGGGAGGTTGCTGCCCAGCAGCACGGGGGTGGGCACGACGGTCAGGGCGGCCAGGTTCTGGCTCGGGAGGATCTGGGTCCGCCGGCGGTGCACTGCCTGATCCCCGGCTATCAGCAGGACGTGCCCGCGGTGATGTGCTTGTGGCTGTTCTTGCTGGTCCGCCCCGCTGGTGCTCATAAAGGAGACGGTACGTCCACGCGGGAAGGAGCGTTGCTGGATGAACGGCATTCACGGGAGGGCAGTTGCAGTGGAGCAAGACGCGGGTGAGGGACCCGCCCGAGCTCACCAGGGTTCCCACCGTCGGCATCCCCACGGCCCCGTTCCCCTCCAACACGGAGTGGAAGGGCCTGGTCGCCACGCTGGAGAGCACCCATAGCTTTGAGTCGTGGGGACGGCGGGAGAGAAGCGGCTCTTACTCGGCGGCTTTGGCAGCCAGTTCGTAGCAGCGGATCCGTGCGTCGGCGTCGTGCACGGAGGCGTAGAGCATCAGCTCGTCCGCGCCGGTCTGCTCCACGATCTCCGCGAAGCGGCGTCGCACCGTCTCCACCGAGCCGCGCGCCTGCGCCGCGCCGATGGCCTCCACAGTGGCGCGCACCTCCTCCGGGATCTTCCGCTGGGCTGCTTCGTCCGGGGAGAGCAGCGCCGCCGAGGTTGGCGTGGCCCTCGCGACGTCGGTCGGGCGCGCCAGGCGTGCAGCCTCCTCGTCCGTGTCCGCGACGATCGTTTCGACCGCGGCCATCACGTAGGGCCGGTCCGCCCACCGAGACGGCGTGAACCGTTCCCGGTAGCGCTCCGCCGTGGCGGCGCTCTGGTCCGGCCGGATGTGGTGCGCCAGCGCGATCGGCAGTCCCAGCCGAGCCGCCAGCTCCGCACTGCCCAGGCTGGACGCCAGCAGCCACGGGCGGGCGCCTCCCGCGTCCGGTTGCCAGCCGGCTATCAGCTGCACGCCGCCTTCGCCGGAGAGGTAGCGCAGAATAGCGGCCACGTCTTCGGCGTACTCCGCGTCCGTGGTCGGCTCGCCACCCCGGCGCAACGCCCGCACGATCGACTGGTCGAACGTACCCGGTCCGCGGCCGATGCCCATGTCGATGCGGTCCGGATGCAGCGTCGCCAGGGTGGCGAACTGCTCCGCGATTGCCAGGGGCGCGTGGTGGGGCGCGAGGACACCACCGGATCCGAGCCGGATACGACTGGTCAGGGCCGCGAAGTGCGCCATCAGGACCGCCGGTACGACGCTCGCGGACAGTTCGGTTCCATGATGCTCGGCGAACCAGACTCGCTGATAGTTGAGCTCGTCCAGTCGAAGCACGGTTCGGCTGGTCGCGTCGAGCGACTCGGCGGCGGTGCTGTCCGTCTCCGCGATGACAAGATCCAGCGCGGACAGGGGGATTGTCATGATCAAAGTCTAGCCATGGCGCGTATACGCGGCGTAAGGCAGAGACGACGGACGCGCTGTCGATTGTCCTGGGCGGTGGAGCACCGGGCACGATGCCGAACGGGCGGCATGCTTCTGTAGCCTCGGGTCCCATGAGGGCACTGACGTTTTCCGAGTACGGTCCCGCGAGCGTGCTCGAGGTCGCTGACGTTCCGGAACCGCACGCGGGACCAGGGCAGATCCGAGTGGCCGTACGCGCCTCCGGCGTCGCTCCCTCCGACTGCGGCCTGCGCTCGGGTCAGTTCCGCGACATGATGCCGGTGCGCCTGCCGCACGTACTCGGCGTGGACGCCGCGGGGGTCGTCGACGAGGTCGGCGCGGGGGTCGATGATGTCCGGCCGGGCGACGCGGTCTTTGGCATCGTTTCTCTCGCCGAGCTCGGGCAGCTCGGCGGCGCCAACGCCGAGTACGCCGTGTTGTCCGCCTGGGCCCTGAAGCCGCACGCCCTGAGCTGGGAGCAGGCCGGCGGCGTTGCCGCGAACGTGGAGACCGCCGCGCGTGCTCTCGATCTGTTGAAGGTCGAGGCGGGCAACACCCTGCTGATCGAGGGCGCGGCCGGCGGGGTGGGCACGCTCGCCGTCCAGCTTGCGGTGGCCCGCGGCGCGACGGTCATCGGCACCGCCGGCCCGCACAACCATGACTTTCTCGCCGGTCTCGGGGCGGAACCGACGACCTACGGTCCCGGGTTGCGCGAGCGGGTCGGTATCCTGGCACCCGACGGAGTGGACCTCGTCCTGGACTGCGTCGGGTCAGGTTCACTGCCTGACCTGGTGGACCTCGCCGGCAGCGCGGACCGGGTAGTGACCCTCGCCGACATGAACGCCGCTGAGTGCGGGGTTCATCTGACCCGTTCGGCGGGCCCCGGCGCAGACCCGCAGGCGCTCGACGGGCTCACCACGGCCGCAGCCCTCGCCGAGGAGGGCCGCTTCACCGTGCCGCTCGCGGGCGTCTTCACCCTGGAGAACGCCGCCGCAGCACACCGATTGAGCGAGACCGGCCATGCCCGGGGGAAAATCGTAGTCACTCTCTGACTGGTCGTTCTCGTACTCAACGGTGCTTGTGCTGATTGCTGGGCAGTTGTCAGGGGCTGTGTCCGCGTTTACGGCACGGCGGGCACCTGGACCTGGCCTTAAGGGTCGACTGTTCCGCAGATGAGGGGCCGCCGCTCAATCCCGCCAAAATGACCCGGTTCACACTTATCTGCCCGAGTGCATGAGTCGCATGCGAACGCAGCAGGGATACCGACCTAGCTAGGTGGGGTCGTCAGATGTGGGACAGTCCCTAGGCCGCGACGGCGTCACCGGCTTTTGCCGGCCCGGACCGGCAGTCGCGGCACCGCCCCGGCTGCCGGGCACGGAACGCGCGGTCGCAGCCGTCGCAGGTCTGGAACGGGTCCGGCCGGTGCCGGCGACGGTCGGCCGTGCCGGGTACCGGCGGGTCTTCGTCGCCCGCCGGAAGGGGCGGCGGCAGCAACTCCCGGAGACGGTGCGCGAGCAGCCCGGCCGGGTTCTTCAGGTCGCACGGGAGGTCCGCGATCAGGGTGCGGTGGACGGCCGCGGCGGTGGCACCGTTCTCGAACCATGCGACAACGGCGGAGGCGAGACGGCGTACGTCCCGCTGGGGCAGGGTGAGCCGGTCGTCGGTGCGACGCAGGGCCGCGAGGAGGGCGACGGCCGTGGTGTGGTGCTCGCTGTGGTGCTCGCAGGGGGGAGCTTCCGTGGCGGGAGAAGCTTTCGCGACAGCGGGCGGTACCTGTGGCGCTGCCGGGGCGGATGGCGCTGCCAGAACAGGCGGCGCTGCCGGGACAGGTGGCGCCGGGACCTTCTCCCCCTGCTCCGGGGTCGCGGCGGCAGGCGCCTCGGCAGGGCCCTCGGTGGCACCGGGAGCATTGTGCGCGTAGGTACGGGTGATCACGCGACCGTCGGCGGTACGTTCCCGTACCCGCCGGACATAGCCGTGGGCCTCCAACTCCCGCAGGGCGAAGGCGATCCGGTCGCGCCCCTCGGGAAAGCGGGCGGTGAGGGTACGGATATCGACGGAGGCGCCCTCGGGCAGCGACAGGATGTGGGTGCCCACGCCGATCGCGGTCAGGGACAGTTCGCGGTGCTGGGCGAGGTGATTGCCGATGATCGTGTACCGGTCCGGCTGGTACCGCCGGATATGGGTCACCCCGTAGTGGGCAGCACTTCGCCGAACACGGGGATACGGGCGCACAGCGGCGCTAGGCTTCTGCTCAGCCATCGGGAAGGTACGTCTTCCTCTGGTGGTCAGGCCCTCGCACTGGGATTGCAGTCCCGGCGGGGGCCGTCGCATGTCTGCGGTGGTCAGCCCCGAGCCTGCCCACCCAAGTCGCCCGCACGCCAGCCGAGTTGCGCTGATTCACCCCCACGGGTGACGTACGCGGGGTTTGGTGGGTTTGGAAGGTTCTCTCACGGGGTTCTTTGTCTTGGGCCGCCCGCCACACCGCCGCCCGGCCCACCGGGTCCCGCCTTTCCGGGCTCCGGTTCAGCACTCAGCACTCAGCACTCAGCACTCAGCACTCAGCGGGCGGAACGAAATCCAGCTCCGCCCAGACGGTCTTGCGCGGCACCGGCCCCTCCTCCACGCCCCAGCGGTCCGCCAGCTCCCCCACGAGCAGCAGCCCGTGCCCGGACTCGGCCAGGGGCCCGCCGGTGCCCGACGGACGGACGGGCAGCCGGTCACCGCGAGTGTCGGTCACTTCGATACGGAGCGTGGCGGGCGGGGTGACGGCAAGGCCGAGGCGGAAGCACCGCCCGGGGACCCGGCCGTGCAGCACGGCATTCGCCGCCAGCTCCGCAACGATCAACCTCGCCGGGGCGAACGGCAGCCCCCACGAGCACAGTTGCTCGGTGGCCAGAAGCCGCGCCAGCCGGGCCCCGCGGCGAGTGGCGGAGAGCGGTACGGAGAACCGGAGCGCCGGGGCGGGGTCCGCCACGAGACCGGTAACGGAACTGCTGATTCGGGTGATTCCCTGATTCACGTCACACAGAGTGGTCGCGCGTAACTAGCCTGAGAAGTACCGGAGACCGTGCGGGCGGCGACTGTCCGGGTGGGGTCCGGCTCTGTCCGGGCCGTGCGGGGTAGCAGTCACGGAAAACGGGCGTTGAACAGGATCAGCGAGGCGGAGGACTGTGGGCATGAGCGAATGGGACACGGGCCCGGAGGACGAGGAAGCCGGGGCCGTGATGAAACTCGTCGGGCGACAGCTCAAGCTGTGGCGCGAGTCGGCCGGGCTCACCCAGGCCGAGTTCGGGACGGCGATCGGGTACGGCGAGGAGTCGGTGTCCTCGGTGGAGCGCGGACGTCGGGTTCCCCGGCCGGAGTACCTGGACCAGGCGGACGAGGTACTGGGAGCCGGTGGCCGGCTCGCCACGCTGAAGGAGGACGTGGCACTCGTCCGCTACCCGAAGAAGGTACGGGACCTGAAGAAGCTGGAGGCAGCGGCGGTCGAGCTGTGCCGCTACGAAAACTCCGTCCTCAACGGCCTGCTGCAGACTGAGGAGTACGCACAAGCACTCATCGGCAACCGCCGCCCGTTCTTCCCGCCACGCGAAATCGAGGAGCGGGTGGCGGCCCGCATGGCCCGCCAGGAGATCCTGGACAGCTCAGCGACTCCGCCCATCTTCAGCTTTGTTCAGTGCGAGTCGACGCTGCGCCGCCCCATCGGAGGCAGACTGGTGATGCGCAGGCAGCTCGAACGGTTGCTGGAGGTCGGCCAGTTCCGGAACGTGGACCTCCAAGTGCTCCCGCTGGGACGGGAAGTGAACCCGGGCCTCAGCGGTTCGTTCAGCCTGCTCCGGCTGAAGGGGGGCGATGCGGTGGGACTCGCCGAGGTCCAGCACCTCAGCCGAGTGATCTCCGAACCCCCACAGGTACAGATGCTCGACATGCGTTATGGCAACATCCGGGCGCAAGCTCTCACACCACGTGAGTCACTGGCCTTTATCGAGAAAGCGCGGGAAGAGACATGACCCTCAAGCCTTCCTCCGGGACCGAGCGCGAACCGAACTGGACGAAGAGCAGCTACAGCACCGACGAAGGAGCCCAGTGCATTGAGGTCGCCGCCACCCCCGACACCATCCTCATCCGCGACTCCAAGAACCCCGACGGCCCCCGCCTCACCTTCACCCCCACCACCTGGGCCGGCTTCCTGCCGTACGCCTCCGGACGCTGACGCGCCCATCGGACGTGCCCCTCACCCGACGGTTCGGGTGAGGGGCAGGTGCTTCGCACCAAGGCCCAACGGCCGTCCGGTACATGGGGATTGACAGGTTCCGACGCCCGGCCTGAGCCGGGCGGCAAGGTGGGCTACCGGTTGCCGTCGGGAACCAGGGAACCGTCGGAGGTGTTGGTCAGGGCCAGGCGGCTCTGGCGCTGGAGCTGGGGCTGAGGCGCGTCGAGGGTGGTTCCGTTGAGGTCCGCGTGGACCTTCCGGGCGATGTTCTCTATCACCCCGACGCTGGCAGGCATGTCGGTGTTGTCGGCGCTCAGGACGGCGAGGCCGTAGTCATGCCCCTGTCCGGTGAACGCGCCGATACTGTGCACCCGCCATCCGCCGCCGGTCCGCTGCAGCCAGCCGTTCTTGACATGCACGGTCGCTCCGCTCGGTGCGCCGGCGGGGACGCCCCAGCGCTGAGCGGGGATCACCTGGTTCATCAGGTCCAGCGCGTAGGCACGGTGATCGTCGCTGAGAACGGAGTTTGCCGAGGTGAGCAGCTCCATCAGCTTGATCTGGTCGGCGGCGTTGATCTGCGACAGCCCCCAGTAGCCGTCCGGGTCGGGGGTGGTGTGGTCCATACCTGCGAGGCGCAGGAAGGCCGAGACGCGGTCAACACCGAGCTGCTTCCACAAGGTGGTGGTCGCGTTGTTGTCCGACTTCGTGATCATGTCGCTGGCGAGCGTGCGCTCGGTCGCGGTCAGGTCCCGGTTCTCGTCCTGGGCCTGGCGCAGGAGCGTGCCCAAAACGGTGACCTTGATGGCGCTCGCCGAGTCGTACTGCTGGTCCGCTTGGAATGCGCACCGGGTTCCCGTGGTGCGGTCATACAAGGCAACGGAGACCCGCCCCTTGAGTGCGGGGTCTTCCACCACGGCCTTGAGGTCCTTGCTGAGCTGGGTCGCAAGGCCGGCCTTGTCGGACGTGCAGGAGACCTGAGGCGTGGTCGGCTCGGCATCCGTGACGGGCTTCGCACTCGCCGGGGAGACGCTGGCCATGATCGCGGCGACGGTGCCGACGAGGACGGACACCGCCGAGGTACGCCGCAGGCCGCGAGAACGGGTTGATATGTGGGGAGACAAGCGTTTCCTTACGTGTTTCGAGGGGGAGTTGGGCCGAGATGGAGCAAAGTGGCCCCTGCGTCGGCAGAGGCATGCTATGCCGGGGCAGTCAGGGATGCAGGCAGAAAATCGGAACGGTCACGGAGCCGTTACGAAGCCGGTCGCACCACCCCCGGACGCACCTGACGCTGCGTCAACTGGGGTCGCTATCCGTCATATCCAGGGCAGCCCGCGTGGGGGCACACCGCCGCACCCTCCCGGAATCCGGGGTCTTCCCAGACCTCCAAGACACCCAGACCTCCAAGACACCCAGGCCCCCAAGACCCCCAAGGCCGCCGGGGCTTGATGAATTCGGTCGCGTACAGGCCGCTGGTCGACCAGCGGGGGACCAGGCAAAGCAAGACAGCGGGCAAGCGAAAGGGCGCCCGCACAGGGGCGCCCTTCCTATATTCCGTACGAGCTACCGAACTCGCTCAGCTACGAGCCCGCCTCCGCGACCCGGGCCGCCGCTCGCTGGGCCGGGTGACCGGGTCCCCGGCCTCCAGCGCGGCATCGCGCCGCGCCGCCCCGAAGTCCGCGAGCGCTTCGGCCAGCTTGTGCACCGACGGCTCGGGCGACATGACGTCCACCCGCAGCCCGTGCTCCTCGGCGGTCTTGGCGGTGGCCGGACCGATACAGGCGATCACCGTCACGTTGTGCGGCTTGCCGGCGATACCGACCAGGTTCCGCACGGTGCTCGACGACGTGAACAGCACCGCGTCGAAGCCACCGCCCTTGATCGCTTCCCGCGTCTCGGCCGGCGGCGGCGAGGCGCGCACCGTCCGGTAGGCGGTGACGTCGTCGACCTCCCAGCCCAGCTCGATCAGCCCGGCGACCAGGGTCTCGGTGGCGATGTCGGCGCGCGGCAGGAAGACGCGGTCGATCGGGTCGAAGACCGCGTCGTAGGGCGGCCAGTCCTCCAGCAGACCGGCGGCCGACTGCTCCCCGCTCGGCACCAGGTCGGGCTTCACACCGAAGGCGACCAGCGCCTTGGCGGTCTGTTCGCCGACCGCGGCGACCTTGATCCCGGCGAACGCGCGGGCATCGAGGCCGTACTCCTCGAACTTCTCCCGGACGGCCTTGACGGCATTGACCGAGGTGAAGGCGATCCATTCGTAGCGGCCGGTGACCAGGCCCTTGACCGCGCGCTCCATCTGCTGCGGGGTGCGCGGCGGCTCGACGGCGATCGTCGGGACCTCGTGCGACACCGCGCCGTACGAGACGAGCTGGTCGGAGAGCGAGGCGGCCTGCTCCTTGGTACGCGGCACGAGCACCCGCCACCCGAAGAGCGGCTTGGACTCGAACCACGACAGGCGGTCGCGCCGGGCCGCGGCGCTGTGCTCACCGACCACGGCTATGACCGGCTGGCCGCCGTCCGCCGACGGCAGCACCTTGGCGGCCTTGAGCACCTGGGCGACCGACCCGAGGGTGGCGGTCCAGGTGCGCTGGCGCGTGGTGGTACCGGCGACGGTGACGGTCATCGGGGTGTCCGGCTTGCGGCCCCCGGACACCAGCTCACCGGCGGCCGCGGCCACCGAGTCGAGGGTGGTGGAGACGACGGCGGTGGCGTCACTGGCACCTACCTCGGACCAGCAGCGCGCGTCGGCGCTGCGGGCGTCGATGAAGCGCACGTCGGTGCCCTGGGCGTCCCGCAGCGGGACACCGGCGTACGCGGGCACGCCGACGGCCGCGGCGATACCGGGCACCACCTCGAAGACGATGCCCTCGGCGGCGCACGCCAGCATCTCCTCGGCGACATAGCCGTCGAGCCCGGGGTCACCGGTGACGGCACGTACGACCCGCTTGCCCGCACGGGCGGCCGCCATGACAAGATTGGCGGTGTCCCTAAGGGTGGGGATGTCGGCGGGGATTGACGCCTCGTCAGCTGATGCCTGCAGTGGTGTGTCCACCTGTGCGCGGGCATGCACGCGCACGACGTCGAGCACCTGCGGGTCGGCGATCAGTACGTCCGCGGAGGCCAGCGCCTCCACGGCACGCAGCGTCAGCAGACCCGGGTCTCCCGGCCCGGCACCCAGGAAGGTGACCTGACCGGAGGCGGAGTGGTTTGGGGCGGTGGGGTTCAAAGTGCTCGCTCCCCCATAAGACCGGCCGCACCCTTTGCGAGCATCTCGGCGGCGAGTTCACGACCCAGGTTCAGCGGGGTCGACACGTCGTCGGGAGAGGCGGGTACGTGCCCGGTGGTGGACAGTTGCACCAGCGTGCTGCCGTCGGTCGTGCCGACGACACCACGCAGATGCAATTCGGTGACAGCCTGCTCGTCAGCCTTGGGGCCTCCCCTGCTCGCACGAAGTCGAGAGTTTGGGGAAAGGTCGGCCAGTGCTCCGACGGGTGCGGAACAGCCGGCCTCCAGGGCGGCGAGCAGGGAACGCTCGGCGGTCACGGCGGCCCGGGTGTCCGGGTCGTCGAGCTCGGCGAGCCGGGCGATGAGGTCCACGTTGACCGCAGCGCACTCGATCGCCAGTGCCCCCTGGCCGGGGGCGGGCAAAATCACGTCGGGCGACAGCAGCTGCGTCGCCTCGTCGATCCGGCCGATACGGGTGAGCCCGGCGGCGGCCAGTACGACCGCATCCAGTTCACCCTTCTCGACGAAACCGATGCGGGTATCGATGTTCCCGCGTATCGGCACGGTCTCCACACGCCGGCCCAGCGCCCTGGCCCAGGCGTTGAGCTGCGCCATCCTCCTGGGGGATCCGGTCCCCACCCGGGCGCCGTCCGGCAGCTGTTCAAAGGTGAGCCCGTCCCGGGCGATCAGCGCGTCACGGGGGTCTTCCCGTACGGGGATCGCGGCCAGGGTGAGGGTCTCGGGCTGCGTGGTGGGCAGGTCCTTGAGGGAGTGGACGGCGAAGTCGATCTCCCCGGTGAGCAGCGCGTCGCGCAGCGCGGAGACGAAGACGCCGGTGCCGCCGATCTGCGCGAGGTGCTCACGGGAGGTGTCGCCGTAGGTGGTGATCTCCACCAGCTCGACGGGGCGGCCCGTCAGCTCGCGGACCGCCTCGGCGATCTGTCCGGACTGGGCCATGGCGAGCTTGCTGCGCCGCGTGCCCAGCCGCAGTGCTCTCGTAGTGCTGTCGGTCATGCCCGCTCCCGTGCATCGTGCCTGTCGGCGCGCGTGTCGGCCCGGCTGACGGCGGCAACCGTCTGGGGGTCGAGGTCGAAAAGTTCCCGCAGGGCGTCCGCGTACCCGGCGCCGCCCGGCTCGCTGGCGAGCTGCTTGACCCGGACGGTGGGCGCGTGCAGGAGCTTGTCGACGACACGGCGCACGGTCTGGGTGATCTCGGCGCGCTGCTTGTCGTCCAGGTCGGGAAGACGGCCGTCGAGCCGGGTGATCTCGCCGGCGACGACATCCGCGGCCATGGTGCGCAGCGCGACCACGGTGGGGGTGATGTGCGCGGCCCGCTGGGCCGCGCCGAACGCGGCCACCTCGTCGGAGACGATGCCGCGCACCTTGTCCACGTCGGCCGCCATCGGCGCGTCGGCGGACGCGTCGGCCAGCGACTCGATGTCGACGAGATGCGCGCCCTCGACCCGGTGGGCCGCGGCATCTATGTCCCGCGGCATCGCGAGGTCGAGCAGCGCCAGCGGCGCCGCGTTCCCCTCGCGCGCGGCCGCGACCATCTCGCCGGCCAGGACCAGACCGGTCGCGCCGGTACAGGACACCACGATGTCGGCGAGCGCCAGCTCGTCCGGGACGGAGGTCATGGCGGCTGCGCGGGCGGTGAGCCCGTTCGCGGCACCGGGCCCGCCCGGCTCGGTGAGGATCTGCACCAGCCGCTCGGCGCGCTCGACGGTGCGGTTGGCGACGGCCAGTTCGCCGACACCGGCCCGTACGAGGGTGGTGGCGGCCAGCGACGACATCGATCCGGCGCCGATGACCAGCGCCCGCTTGCCGTGTGCCCAGGCCGCGACGTCCTGCCCGGCCGCGAGCTGCTCCAGTCCGAAGGTGACCAGCGACTGGCCGGCCTTGTCGATGCCGGTCTCGCTGTGGGCCCGCTTGCCGACCCGCAGCGCCTGCTGGAACAGGTCGTTCAGCAGCCGTCCCGCGGTGTGCAGCTCCTGGGCGACGGCCAGCGCGTCCTTGATCTGCCCGAGGATCTGGCCCTCGCCGACGACCATCGAGTCCAGGCCGCAGGCCACCGAGAAGAGGTGGTGGACGGCGCGGTCCTCGTAGTGGACATAGAGATAAGGGGTCAGCTCCTCCAGGCCGGCGCCGCTGTGGCGGGCCAGGAGGGTGGAGAGCTCGGCGACACCGGCGTGGAACTTGTCCACGTCGGCGTACAGCTCGATGCGGTTGCAGGTGGACAGCACCGCGGACTCGGTGACCGGTTCGGCCGACACCGCGTCCTGCAGCAGCTTGCCGCGTGCCTCGGGGGCGAGCGCGGCCCGCTCCAGCACGCTCACCGGCGCGCTGCGGTGGCTCAGTCCGACGACCAGGAGGGTCATGCCGGCATCACGGCGGGCATGTCCCCGTCAGGTCCCTTACGGTCGCCCGCCACGGCAGCGGCGGCACGGGCGGCCGGAGCCGGCGCGTCGCCGTCGGGCCCGCCCTCCTCGCCCGCCTTGCGCTGCTCGTGGAAGGCGAGGATCTGCAGTTCTATCGACAGGTCGACCTTCCGCACGTCCACCCCGTCGGGGACGGTCAGCACGGTCGGCGCGAAGTTGAGGATCGAGGTGACACCGGCCGCGACCAGACGGTCGCAGACCTGCTGGGCGGCCCCGGCCGGCGTGGCGATGACGCCGATCGAGACGCCGTTGCTCTCGATGATGTGCTCCAGCTCGTCCGTGTGCTGGACCCCGATGCCCGCGACGGGCTTGCCGGCCATGGCCGGGTCGGCGTCGATCAGCGCGGCAACACGGAAACCGCGCGAGGCGAAGCCCCCGTAGTTGGCGAGCGCGGCGCCGAGGTTACCGATACCGACGATCACAACCGGCCAGTCCTGGGTCAGCCCCAGCTCACGCGAGATCTGGTAGACGAGATACTCCACGTCGTAGCCGACGCCACGGGTCCCGTAGGAGCCGAGGTAGGAGAAGTCCTTGCGCAGCTTCGCGGAATTGACCCCCGCCGCGGCCGCGAGCTCCTCGGAGGAGACCGTGGGGACCGAGCGCTCGGAGAGCGCGGTCAGGGCACGCAGATACAGCGGGAGACGGGCGACGGTGGCCTCGGGAATGCCTCGGCTTCGGGTCGCCGGTCGGTGAGTTCGGCCAGTTGCCACGGTGCTCCTGCGGGTAGAGCGGGGCTGCGGGCGACCGTATGGAACCCGACCGCCCTGTCTTCTGCAGGCTATGTCTTTGTGAACGCGTGCACAAAGATGGTGTCCGGTTTGTCCGGCCAAAGTGATGGGGGTCACGCGGCTTTTACGGGCCTTCGCGGAACCAACTCCCACGTCACGCCGTTCACTCGCGCCACCTGTGAAACGCGGCAGCATCGACGGGAGCACGGGCCCTCACTCCTCACCGCTATACCCCCGGAAACCTACAAATCGCCCACCGATGGTAATCGACCCGGCCACCGGAGGGCGCACATCAGTTCCAGGCCCGGCATCACGGGCCGGGGGGCCACCGGCCCGTGATGGCCGGGGCGGGGAGCCAGGGGGCCGGGAGCCAGAGGCCGGGAGCCCCCAGAGGCCGGGAGCCAGGGGCCGGTGCCGGGGCCGGGGCCGCCACGGCACGCCCTCCCCCCACCACCCCGACCCGGCACAATGACTCCATGGCCCCCTTGTTCAGCTCGTTCAGCCGCAGCCCCCGCAAGAACCCCGCCGACCGGATGGTCACCCTCGTCGGCAAGCCGGGCTGCCACCTCTGCGACGATGCCCAGGCCGTGATCGAGAAAGTCTGCACGGAGACCGGCGCGTCCTGGGAGCGGAAAGACATCACCGAGGACGCCGAACTGCACCGCAAGTACTGGGAGCAGATTCCGGTCATCCTCGTCGACGGCGCCCAGCACGACTTCTGGCGTGTCGACCCGAAGCGGCTGCGTACGGCCCTGGGCGCCTGAGCCCCACCCGTTCCGCGAGGCCGTGCGGGCACCCCTCGCGGACGGCTCCACGGATGGCCGTAACGCAACCGTCCGCCTCGCCAGGCCTTCCTGACACGCGCCCGTAACCGGCTGCACCGAACAAACTGGCTACGCTAGCGCCATGGCCCGCCCGTCGCCCGCACACCGCCCCCGCCGGAGTCCCTCCGGGGCACTCTTCTCCCTGGGCTGGCTCCCCCGCCGCAGACGACCCGCCACGGCCCGCAGCGTGCTGGCCGGCGAGGCCGCGGCCGAGGCCGCCCGGAAGTCCTCCAGGGAAACGCCGCCCGCCGAGGAGACCGAGACCCCGGCGGAGCCCGATTTCCCGGTCGTCGGGGACAAGGCCGCCGCCGCCTTCTTCGACCTGGACAACACCGTCATGCAGGGCGCCGCGCTGTTCCACTTCGGCCGCGGCCTGTACAAGCGGCACTTCTTCCACAAGCGCGACCTGGCCCGCTTCGCCTGGCAGCAGATCTACTTCCGGCTGGCCGGCTCGGAGAACCCCGAGCACATGGCGGACGTCCGCAACAGCGCGTTGTCCATCGTCCAGGGCCACCGCGTCGCCGAATTGATGTCCATCGGCGAGGAGATCTACGACGAGTACATGGCCGAGCGGGTCTGGCCGGGTACCCGCGCACTCGCTCAGGCCCATCTCGACGCAGGTCAGAAGGTCTGGCTGGTGACCGCGGCCCCCGTCGAGACCGCGACGATCATCGCCCGCCGGCTCGGGCTGACCGGCGCGCTGGGCACCGTCGCCGAGTCCGTCGGCGGCATCTACACGGGAAAGCTGGTCGGCGAACCGCTGCACGGCCCGGCCAAGGCCGAGGCGGTCCGCGCCCTGGCGTCCGCCGAGGGCCTGGACCTGTCGCACTGCGCCGCCTACAGCGACTCCGCCAACGACATCCCGATGCTCTCGCTCGTCGGGCACCCCTATGCGATCAACCCTGACAGCCGGCTGCGCAAGCACGCCCGGGAGCAGGGATGGCGGCTGCGCGACTACCGGACCGGACGCAAGGCCGCCAGGATCGGCATCCCCGCGGCGGCGGGCGTGGGCGCCCTCGCAGGCGGCGCCGCGGCCGCCGCCGCACTCCAGCGCCGACGCCGCTGACCAGGCCTGATCGCCATACGGGACGGTGGGCCATCCCCTCTGCCTACCCCCTCCGCCACCCCCTCAGTCCCCTTGCTGCCGGTTAAGCACAACACGCCCTCCAACCAGGCAGATTGCGTTTCCTTCCGATCAAAAGTTGCTCAGTATTCGATACTTGATCTGCCACCAACCCGGCACGGACCGTAAGTAATCGATGATTTGAGCAACTGGGTGTAGCGCTGCCTGTACGAAGCGTTATTCTCCTCAGACGCAATCCGGAACCCACACGTCCCTACGACGAGTGAACGGTCCCGCACTGCACGTGATGGAAGCTCTGCCTCTGGGAGTCCCGTGTACCCACACGTCGGGGTTGACGCCTCGGGCCTGGCTACGCTGCGTACGACACTCGTCGACCACCTGCGCAGTTTTGTCCCCACCGCGTACGCCGTCCCCGCATTCGCCTCAGCCGTCCCCGCCGCCGGACCCTGCTACGCCCTGGCCGACGGGAGTGCTGCGGTCGGCAAGGCCGCCGGCAGAACCCGCCGCTCCGGCACCGGCACGACCACCGCCCGCCGCCCCGCCGACAGCGACAGCCGTCGCATGATGGACCTCGTCGAACGAGCCCAGGCGGGCGAGGCCGAGGCCTTCGGCCGCCTCTACGACCAGTACGCCGACACCGTCTACCGGTACATCTACTACCGCGTGGGCGGCCGCGCCACGGCCGAGGACCTCACCAGCGAGACCTTTCTGCGCGCCCTGCGCCGCATCGGCACCTTCACCTGGCAGGGCCGTGACTTCGGCGCCTGGCTCGTGACCATCGCCCGCAACCTCGTCGCCGACCACTTCAAGTCCTCCCGCTTCCGCCTGGAAGTCACCACCGGAGAGATGCTCGACGCCAACGAGGTCGAGCGCAGCCCCGAGGATTCGGTCCTCGAATCCCTCTCCAACGCCGCCCTGTTGGAGGCGGTTCGCAAGCTCAACCCCCAACAGCAGGAGTGCGTCACGCTGCGCTTCCTGCAGGGCCTCTCGGTCGCCGAGACCGCCCGCGTCATGGGCAAGAACGAGGGCGCGATCAAGACCCTCCAGTACCGCGCCGTCCGCACCCTGGCGCGGCTGCTCCCCGAAGACGCCCGCTGACCCCCGCCCCCTGTCCGCAGATGCCGACGGCCCTCCCCATGCCCTGCCCGCTCACTCCTGGTGACCTTCCCTACCCGGTCGGTCAGATCATCGTGAGTGCGTAACCCGAGTGCCGCGCCGCTCGTTGTGCGGGATGCAGGCTCCATGCGGTCATGCCTTGCCCGCTGCCTCTCACTCGATCGAGTGGACGCGGACAATGGCTTGCAACCGTCCGGTCCGTCTGGACAGTCAAAGCCAGTCCGGGGAGTCGAGCGGGATGACGAGAGGAGGTGCCGCCCGTGATCGCAAATGTCTCGGTGCACCGGCGGGCCAACGCCTTCGCCCAGGCCCTTGAGGAGCAGGTCCTCGAGGGCGCGGCGGCCGAGGAGCAGGTCGACAATCCGGCGCAAGCGCCGGGCGAAGCACGGCTGTTGGCGGTCGCCGACGGCCTCGGGAATCTCCCGAGGCCGGAGATGGCAGCCGAGGTCAAGACTGTCCAGCGCGCCCAGCTCCTCGCCGCGATGGAGTCCGCCTTCGCCGAAGGCGCTCCGTCCGACGGTGCCAGGGTGCCCGAGCAGCGCGAACACAAGGGCGCGCACCGCGCCACGAAATCGATGGGCAGGCTGCGTCCGCGCTCCCGCCTCTCCAAGGGACTGGCGGCGGGCGGACTGACGGTCGGCGTCGCCGCCGGCGCCTTCACCGGCGTCGCCGCGGCCAGCTCCGACGCCCTCCCCGGCGACTCCCTCTACGGCCTCAAGCGGGGCATGGAGGATCTCCGGCTCGGCATGGCGGACGACGACTCCGACCGCGGCCGGCTCTATCTCGACCAGGCCGCCATCCGCATGATGGAGGCCCGTCGGCTGATGGAGCGCGCCCGGGTCGCCGACCTCGACCACGAAGCGCTCGGCGAGGTCCGCAAGGCGCTCGCCGGCGTCACACACGACGCGGGTGAGGGCCACCGCCTGCTGCACCAGGCGTACGAGCGCGACGGCTCGCTCGGCCCCATCCAGGCGCTGAACTCCTTCACCAAGTCCCACCGCAGCACCTGGTCGCAGTTGCGCGACCGGCTCCCGGTGCAGCTCATGGACGTCCGTGACCAGGTCAGTTCGGTCTTCGACGCCATAGACAAAGAGGTCGGTCCGCTCCGCCCGCTGCTGCCGCCCACCCCGGGCGGCCGTGGCCACCACGGCGACACGCCCGGCTCCGCGGGCACCGGCTCCGCCTCTGGAGGGCGCCCGGCCCCGTCGGGCAGCAAGCCCTCCCCCGGCAAACACACCGCCGGCTCGCACGCCCCCCGCCCGTCGGCCTCACCGTCCCAGGAGGACGGCCTGCTCGGCGGCAACACAGGCGGCCTGCTGGACCCGCCGTCCAAACGCGGCAGCGCGACCCCGCACGACCGGGGCCATCACCACAGTGGCCGAGACGCCGGCGGCCGGCCCGACGTCACCCTCCCGCCGCTGATCCCGGGGCTGCTTCCCGGTCTGGGCATCGACGGGGAGGATCTCCCCAAGTAGCGAAGCGGTCCCTCCGGCGCTCGGTGTTCTTCCGGTCCTTCCCTCAGAAGAACACCGAGCGCCGCTGCACCAACAGCTTGTAGAGGGTGTGCTGAATCGTTTCCCGCACCTGATCGGTGAGGTTGAACATCAGCATCGGATCGTCCGCCGCCTCCGGCGGATAGCCGGACGTCGGGATCGGTTCGCCGAACTGGATCGTCCACTTCGTCGGCAGCGGCACCGCACCCAGCGGCCCCAGCCACGGGAAGGTCGGCGTGACCGGGAAATACGGCAGCCCCAGCACCCGCGCCAGCGTCTTGGCGTTCCCGATCATCGGGTAGATCTCCTCCGCGCCCACGATCGAGCACGGCACGATCGGTGCCCCGGCCTTCAGCGCCGTCGAGACAAAGCCACCCCGCCCGAACCGCTGGAGCTTGTAGCGGTCCGCGAAGGGCTTGCCGATGCCCTTGAAGCCCTCCGGCATCACCCCGACGATCTCGCCGCGCTCCAGCAGCCGCTGGGCGTCCTCCGCGCAGGCAAGGGTGTGCCCGGCCTTGCGCGCCAGCTCGTTTATCACCGGCAGGACGAACACCAAATCGGCCGCCAGCAGCCGCAGATGACGCTGCGCCGGATGGTTGTCGTGCACCCCGACCTGCAGCATCAGACCGTCGAGCGGCAGCGTCCCGGAGTGGTTGGCGACGATCAGCGCCCCGCCGTCCGAGGGGATGTTCTCGACACCCTTCACCTCGACCCGGAAGTACTTCTCGTAGACGGGCCGCAGCAGCGACATCAGGACCTGGTCGGTCAGCTCCTCGTCATACCCGAAGTCGTCGACCTCGTAGTCGCCGGTGATCCGCCGGCGCAGAAAGGCCAGCCCGCCCGCGATCCGCTCGTCCAGGGACCGACCGGGGCTCTGCCGCGAGGACACCTCAGGCGGGTGCTCGGTCCGTGCCTCGGGTACGGGAGCCAGCGCCGTGCCACGCCCCGTGCGCCCGGCCCGCCGGGCCTTTCTCCGCGCCCGGGGCTCCTCGCCGAAGGGGATGACCTTGGCGTCCGCCATCGTGGGTGAACTCCTCACTGGGTCAGGCCGCCGCGTGCCGGCAGCACGCCGGCGAGCCGGTCGACGGTGCGGGCGAGGGACTCGGGCGGCAACAGCCCGGGTCCCCGGCTACGGGCGAATTCCGCGAAGGTCTCCGCCGTCGTGTACTTCGGATGGAACCCCAGTGTCTCGCGCATCTGCGTCGTTTCCACGACGCGGCCGTGCGTGAGCAGCCGGATCTGCTCCGGCGAGAAGTCCGAGATGCCGATGGACCGCAGCGCCGTACCGGCCCAGGTCACGGTCGGCAGCAACAGCGGCAGAGTGGGCCGCCCCAGCCGCCGGGAGGTCTGCGACAACAGCAGTACACCGTCGCCGGCGATATTGAACGTGCCGCTGTTGAGCGTGCCGCGGCGCGGCGCGGCGGCGGCGATCCGCAGCACCTCGATGGCGTCGCCCTCGTGGACGAACTGCAGCCGCGGGTCGTACCCGAGGACGGTGGGCAACACGGGCAGCGAGAAGTACTCGGCGAGCGGGGAATCCGCACACGGCCCGAGAATGTTGGCGAAGCGCAGCACGCACACCGCCACGTCGGGCCGGCGCCGGGCGAACCCACGGACATACCCCTCGACCTCGACGACGTCCTTGGCGAAGCCGCCACTGGGCAGCGACTTCGGCGTGGTGGTCTCGGTGAAGACGGCGGGGTCCCGGGGCGCGGAGCCGTAGACGCTGGTGCTGGACTTGATGACCAGACGCTGCACGTTCGGGGCCTTCTGGCAGGCGCCGAGCAGCTGCATCGTCCCGATGACGTTGGTTTCCTTCACCGAGGCACGGCCGCCGCGCTTGCCCAGCGGCGTGCCGTTGATATCCATGTGGACGACGGTGTCGACGCCCGTCTCGGCCAGGACCCTGGCAATGGCCGGATGCCGGATATCGGCCTTGAGGAATTCGGCGCCGCCCAGATGGTGTTCCGGCGCCACGGCATCGACCCCGATCACCCGGTCGACGTCGGGATCGCGCTGGATGCGGCGGACGAACCGGCCGCCCAGCTGCCGTGCGACTCCCGTGACGAGCACGACCTTGCCCAAGATCAGCCCTTCCTTCCCGCCGCGACCGCCGTGGCCGAGCTGTCCGGGCCACGCTATCGGGTCGGTGTTGCGCGGTGATGACCACCGGATGCCCGTGGCCACATTTCCGTCCGACCACCGTCCATACGGCCCACAACGCGCCGCAGCCCCCCACCGCCTCGGCGATGGGGGGCTGCGAATTCGCGATCAGCGTCGCTTACTTCTTGTTACGACGCTGAACACGGGTGCGCTTGAGCAGCTTGCGGTGCTTCTTCTTCGCCATCCGCTTGCGCCGCTTTTTGATAACAGAGCCCACGACTACCCTCGCTCACTTCGAATCACTCGGTGCGGGGCGTCCGAGCCCACACTACCTACATCGGGCCAGCCTACCCGGCGACGGGCGAACGACGTAATCCGAGGGTCGGCGAAGACCTGTCAGGCTGATTCCACCCCCACAAAGGACTCACGGAGATAGTCGTGAACCGCTTGCTCCGGAACCCGGAAAGACCTCCCCACGCGAATCGCGGGCAGATGACCGCTGTGCACCAAGCGGTACACGGTCATCTTCGACACCCGCATCACCGTGGCGACCTCCGCCACTGTCAGGAACACGACCTCGTTCAGAGGCCTCTGGTCTGCAGCCATGCCACACCTGCACCTTCCGCATAAGACGGACACCGGCTTCCCCTCCGGTGACTCTTCGTCGCCATGCGCTCACTCCCCAGATTAGGGGCGGGTGATGCGAGTGGGGAAGAGGAGCAGCGAACAGCTATCTATCGGGACAAATCCGATCGATTGATGACATAGAGGGCCAGCGGTCGGTACGACGCGCTCGGCACGCCGTCATCGAGCGGCACCGCCACGGACACCCGCCCCTCCGCCTGGCCGACGAACAGCGCCGGGTCGTCCGTATCCGCCGGCCCGATCGCCTCGATGCCCAGCTGACCTGCCCCGCAGACCCAGCCGTGGTCCCCGATCACCAGCCCCGGCAGCGGCCCTCCGGCATCCCCGACGGCCGCGAGAGCGGTACGTACCGGAAGCGGCGAATGGGTGTGTACGCCCCCCGTCCCGGGCGCGCCCCGCACGCCGGTTTCTCGCATCAGCGCGACTCCCCGTACGTAGTCGAGTGTGCAGGTACGTACCCCGAACCGGGTCGCTATGTCGACACGGGCGCCATACGCCGGGGTGAGAACGGGGCACCCCGCCGACGAGAGAGCGTCTGCCAGGGCGGCGTAGAACCCCAGCAGCCGGTGCGGATGGCCGGTGCCGATCAGCACCGGCGCCCGGCGGCCGGCCGCCTCACCGAGCCGTTCGGCGAACCGGTCGAGAGCCGCGATGGTGCGGTCGGGATCGATCACATCCAGTCCGGAAATATCTGCGGGATCGGCCGAAACTCCGCACTTCTGCCCCATCAGTCGCAGTACTTCACCGACCGGCCAGTCCCCTTCAGGATCCAGCCCCAGCAGCGCCCGCGGATCGCGTGCCGCGAAGAGCCGGTAGCGCGCCAGACTCTTCTCCCGCGGGGTCGCGATCGTCCCCGCGAGCCGCGCCTCGATCAGGTGCGCCCGCAGCGCCCCGGTGCCCAACACGCGTCCCATACTGTCCGGCCGGCCGGCCCCCGGCTGCCCTGACCGACGGGTAGTCACACCTTCGTGGGGCACCGCGCAGGAAGCGGCCGTACGGGAACGGCGCACGGCGGGACGGCGAGCACGACGACAGAAGGGGGTACCTCACCATCCGTGGGGCGCCCGCCGGGGAACGCCGTGACAGCCCGACAGGCAGCGCTTCGAGACGCCCTCGCCCCCCAACGTCCTACGGCAGCAGCCCATGCGCCGGGAACACCGCCCGGCGGGTGGCCAGCACCGCCTGGTCCAGCCGGTCGGCCGGGTCATAGCCGTCGTCGACGAAATCCCGCCACTGCGGCGTACACCCGTCCGTCATCCGCAGCGGCGCCAACTGCCGTGTCCTGCGGAACACTTCGTGCCGCCATGCCTCCGGCACCATGGAGGCCGGATCGATCGGCCGGCCCGCCGCGATCGCGGCCAGATGCGTCCAGCTGCGCGGCACCACGTCCACCACCGCATAGCCGCCTCCGCCGAGCGCGACCCAGCGCCCGTCCGCGTGCTCATGGGCCAGGTCGTGACAGGCCTGCGCCACCGCCCGCTGGGCGTCCAGACTCACCGCGAGATGCGCCAGCGGGTCCTCGAAGTGGGTGTCCGCACCGTGCTGCGACACGATCACCTGCGGCCGGAAGGCCCCCAGCAGCTCCGGCACCACCGCATGAAACGCCCTCAGCCAGCCCTCGTCACCGGTCCCGGCCGGCAGCGCCACATTCGCCGCGCTGCCCTCCGCGCCCTCACCGCCGGTCTCCTCCGGCCAGCCGGTCTGCGGAAAGAGCGTGCGCGGATGCTCGTGCAGCGAGATGGTCAGCACCCGCGGGTCCTCCCAGAACGCCGCCTGCACCCCGTCGCCGTGGTGGACGTCCACATCGACGTACGCGACCCGCTCGGCCCCCAGCTCCAGCAGCCGGGCCACCGCCAGCGACGCATCGTTGTAGATACAGAAACCGGCCGCCCCGCCCGGCATCGCATGGTGCAGCCCGCCGGTGAAGTTCACCGCATGCGCCGCGTCGCCACGCCAGACGGCCTCCGCCGCACCCACCGACTGGCCGGCGATCAGCGCGGACGCCTCGTGCATCCCCACGAACGCCGGATCGTCCGCCGTCCCCAGCCCGTACGAGAGGTCGGCGGCGGCGGGATCCGCCGAGGCTCTGCGGACCGCGCCGATGTAGTCCTCACGGTGCACCAGCCGCAGAGTGGAGTCCCCGGCGGGCTTGGCCGCGACCACCTTCAGCGGCCCGCGGTCCAGCCCGTACGCCTCCACCAAACGCATGGTCAGCGCGAGCCGGACCGGGTCCATCGGATGCCCGGACCCGAAGTCGTAGCCCGTTACTGCCTCATCCCACATCAGCTGTGCGCGGCCGCTCATGCCCGTCACCGTATCGGGCCTCCGGCGCCCCGAACGAGCGGGCATACACCAGCGTCACCAGCACCAAGGTCATCGGTACGAGCATCGCCCCCCGATAACTCCAGGCGTCGCCGAGCGCGCCGACCAGCGGAGAGCCGATCAAAAAGCCCACATAGTTGAAAATATTCAGCCGGGCGATGGCCATGTCCGAGGCCCCGGGGCCGTGCTGCTCAAAGGCGTACCGCCCCGCCGCCGCGAACGTCTGGGGCACGATCACACACAGCCCGAACCCCAGCAGCGTGAACCCCGCCATCCCGGCCCAGGCCCCCGGCGCCGCCGCCACCACCGCGAACCCGCCCGCCGCGAGCACCGCCCCGGTCCGCACCACCGCGACCGCCCCGAAACGCCGCACCCCCTGGTCGCCCACCGCCCGGCCCAGCAGCGTGGTGACCATATAGACGTTGTACGGGACGGTGGCGAGCTGCTCCGAACTCCCCAGGACGTCCTGCAGATACTTCGCGCTCCAGTTGGAAACGGTCGAGTCCCCGATATACGCGATCGCCATCACCAGACACAGCGGCAGCAACAGCCGCATCGCAAGGGGCCGGACGACCGCCGCGGGCCCTTCCCGGCCCCCCGGCGCATCCTCCCGGTCCCGGTCCACGAACCACCGGCCCACGATCAGCGCCAGCGGGACCAGCACCGCCACCACCGGCCCGTACAACAGCACCAGCGACAGCTTCCAGTGCGCCCCCGCCCAGGCCAGCGAGGCCCCCACGATGCCGCCCAGGCTGTACGCGGCGTGGAAACCGAGCATGATGCTCCGCCCGTACGCCCGTTGCAGGCTCACCCCCAGCATGTTCATCGAGGCATCCAGGGCGCCCACCGACAACCCGAACACCGCCAGCGCCACCGCGACCTGCACCATCGACCCGACGGCCCCGACCGCCAGCAGCGCCAGACACACCACGGGCTGCGCACACCGCAGGACCCGGCTGGGCCGTACCCGCTTCACCAGCTGCTCGGTGCCGACACTGCCGGCCCCGGCGAGGACGGGCACCGCCGCGAGGAAGGCCGGCAGCAGCGCGTCTGAAATCCCGTAGCGGTCCTGGATCGCGGGTATTCGGGTCACAAGCAGGGCGAACACCGCGCCCTGGACGAAGAAGCTGAGGGCGAGCGAGACCCGGCCGTGCCGTAGCTGCGCTCCTGGTACCCGAGGGACCGTCATGGCCGCTCAGCCTAGGACTCCCCACTACTGCTGGGTAGATGGATCACCACGCCAATTCGGCGCGCGTCCGGCCCGCGCCGCCCTACTGCCACAGCGCCGGCAGCTCCGCCATCTGGCCGAACAGCGCGGTGGCCCCGGCCTCCGCCAGCTTCGCCGCCGGCGTCATCGCCGTGAAGCCATAGACGTCCATCCCCGCGGCAACCGCGGCCTGCACCCCCAGCGGACTGTCCTCGACCACCGCACACCGCTCCGGCGCCACACCCATCTCCCGCGCCGCATGCAGAAAGAGATCGGGCGCCGGCTTCCCGCGCCCCACGTCCTGTGAGGAGAAGATGCACTCGGCGGGACCGCTCCCGGTCCGCCCCGCGGCGAACCGCTCCCACAGACCGGTCTTCGTCAACGCCACCCGGATGCGCTCATGGCTCCCCGACGACCCCACGCAGTACGGCACCCCGTCAGCGGCCAGCTTCTCCAGCACCTCGACCACACCCGCCACGGGCTCCAGTCGCCGGCGGAACTCCTCGAAGACCCGCGCATGAAAGGTCTCGTCGAACGCGCCCGGCAGCCGCTTTCCCGACCGCTCCCGCACCACCTCGTGAATACGGTGCATTGCGCCGCCCATGTAGTCGCGCAGGGACTCTTCATAGGTCGTCGGATGCCCCAGTTCGGTGAGATAGGCGGCCAGGATCCGATTGGAGATCGGTTCGCTGTCCACCAGGACGCCATCGTTATCGAAAATGACCAGGTCATAGCGCATGCCTACGAGCGTACCGACCGGCCGTGAACGCAAAAAAGCTCCGGTCCCTGAACCATAAAGGTTCAGAGACCGGAGCTGAAAAATTGTTCGGCGGCGTCCTACTCTCCCACAGGGTCCCCCCTGCAGTACCATCGGCGCTGAAAGGCTTAGCTTCCGGGTTCGGAATGTAACCG
>NZ_JBSHBP010000048.1:0-58186 GCF_053612065.1 Streptomyces sp. NPDC054765
GAGGGCGGCCGGGGCGGTGCGCCGCGGCCGCGGCAGGGCGGCGGCGGGCAGCGCGGCGGTGACCGCCGGGGCGGCCGCGACGCCGGACCGGCCAACGACGCGATGGCGGACGCCCTCCGGCGGGCCGGACTCCTGGGCAAGGAGCGGGGCGGCCGCTGATCGACCGTTCCGGCGACCGGCAGCAGCAGACCGGCCTCGCGCTGCTGCCGGAGCCGGCCGGCGCGGCCGGGCCGAGCGGTTACGCCCCGGCCCGGCCTGGCTGCGCCGGGCCGCGGAGATCCGGCGGACGAACAGCACGGGCCCGTCGGTCACGATGCCGAGGCGTGCCCGTCGGCGCACTGCCGGCTCAGGACGCCCCCGCATAGCCACGGATACGCTCCAGCTCCGCCGCCACATCCGTGAGCGTGGCGCAGTCCGGAACCGGCAGCAGATCGGGGCCCGGCGGCGCGGCGTCGGGGCGGCGGCGCGGGTCCTCCAGGGCGTCGGCCATCGCGGACAGCGCCTGGCACAGCCGTTCCGCCTCGGTCACGCTCGGGCGGTGGGCGCCGTGGTCCAGGCGTATCGCGCAGGCGGTCGCGGCGTCCACGATGCGTTCGGCCGCGGTGACGACCGTCAGCCAGTCGGGGTTGCGGTCGCGGGCGGCGAGGAGTTCGGCCGCGGCGGTCTCCGCTGCCGCCCTGGCCTCGCCCAGCGCCCGGTAGGCGGCGCGGCGCAGCGCCAGCCGCCGGGTGGGGTCCGCGCCCGGTTCCGACTCCAGGACGTGCCGCAGGAAGTGCTCGGTGCTGTGCAGCGCCGCGGTGACCCGGTGGCCGACCCGGCGGCGCGGGTCGGCGAGCCGTGGCAGATGTCCGACGACGAGCACGATGCCGCAGGCGATGGAGGTGTCGACGACCCGCTCGGTGGCGGCCTCCCGAGCCCCACTGGCATACACGAACGACAGCACCATCAGGGTGATCGCGACGGTCTGCAGCGCGAAGTGGCGGGTGGCGAACGGCAGCAGCGCACCACCCACGCCCGCCATCAGCGCGGGCCACCACGAACCGGTCAGCAACAGGCTCGCCCCGGCGAAGACCAGCACACCGGCGACGGTCCCGGCGAAGCGGTTGACCGTACGGGAGAACAGCGGGCCCAGGTCCGGCTTGACGAGGAAAGTGGTGGTCGCCGGGAGCCAGTACCAGTGCTCCGGGCGCAGCAGCAGGGCCACGGCGGCGCTCGCGGCGATGCAGACGGCGACCCGCAGACCGTAGTCCCGTCCGGCGGGCCCGAACAGGCTGCGCCCGCGCCGGGTCCGTCCGCCGACGGCGGCCAGCGCCCCACGGACCAGCGACCCGGGCACGGTCACCCGGGCGGGACGGCCGAAGGGGCCGGTTTCCGGGTGTTCCTGTGCCGGGGACAGCGGCTCCCGGCGGGCGAACGCGACCGCTGCGTCCAGCAACGCCCGGTCGAAGGCGCCGCGCGCGGCGGTACTCGTCTCCGGGGCGGACAACCGGCCCGGCGACCCCCCGGTGCGCAGGGCGTCGGCGAACCGCCGGGGGCTCTGGGCCACCCGGGACGGCAGCGGGCGGGCCTCCCACAGCAGCGCAACGCTGGCCTCGCACAGTGCGGTGGCCGCGGCGAACCGCTCGGTGAGCAGGAGTTCTTCCGTACGCGCCGGACGGTGCAGCAGCCGACTGGTGAGCCGGCGCAGCCGCAGGGCCTCGTCGGCGCGGTCCAGCGCGGCGGTGAGGCGGCGCCGGGCGGGCTCGGCGCCGGGCCCGCCGGCCGCGCCCAGGGCGTCGGCGAGCGCTTCGAAGACCGTGGCCACGGCCGCCCGCTCACCACTGAGCGCACCGCCCGCGGGGCGCGGTGAGCGCACGACGAGCCGCAGCAGAAGCAGCCAGAGGCAGCCGGCGAGGACATAGAGCGCCTTGGCCCAGGGCGCGCCGGGCAGCGGCATCCCGGCGCCCAGGACAGTGGTGGCCAGCATCTGCATCCCGGCGTTGGAGCGCACCGGTCCGGCCACGCTGCCCGCGCCGGAGACAAAGCCGACGGCGAACAGTGCAAGAACGATCCACCACCCGGCACCGACCGCCTGGAGCGAGGCGCCGATCAGCATGCCGAGCGCCGAGGCGAGGGCGGGCAGACCGATGTGCACGATGCCGGTGCGCCGGGTGCCGGGGCGGTCGTTGACCCCCGCCAGCATCGAGCCGAGAGCGGCCAGTACGCCGGGCGCGGGGTGGCCGGTCGCGATGCCCGCGCCGAGCAGCGGCCCCGCGCACAGCGCACCACGGGCGACGGCCGCCCAGGGCACGGGCAGCCGCTGCCAGCGGAAGGGGTGGGCGAGCCAGGCGGGCACGGCGCGCTGCGCGCGGAGCATGGGCCTCCTCAGACGACGGCGTACGGATGACGGAAAGCGGGATCCGAGGGGCGACATCGGCCGACGGTGCTGCTACCAGCCTAAGGTCCGGTCTTGTCCGCACCACAGCCGCAGGGTTACCGCAAGATCACGAGCGCACAGCGGGGAGGCGGCTCCGGTCCCGTACGCGCCCTCCTCACGCACCCGGCGCCCGCTCGGCGCCACCGTTTTCTCCGCTCGGCCCCCTTCCCCACCCTCGTCAACCCCCGTCCCACCCGTTAGCGTCCCGCCATGACGATCGACACAGGTGACGTGGACGTATGCGTGGTCGGCGGCGGCGTGATCGGGCTGACGGCTGCGATCGCGCTGGCGGAGGACGGGCACCGGGTGCACGTGGTGACCCGGGACGCGGCGGACGGGACGACCTCGGCGGTGGCCGGCGGGCTGTGCTGGCCGTACCGGATCCGGCCTTTCGACCGGGCGGTGCAGTGGTCCGTACGGTCCTTCCACGTACTCGCCGGGCTCGCGCAGCGCCCGGAGGAGACCGGCGCCCGGATGGTGACCGGCACGATGACGGACGCGTCGGCCGGCGGCCGGGACGCAGGCCAGAACCCGGCTGACGGCTGCGACGACGGCCTGGCCGCCTGGTACGACGCGGTACCCGGGCTGCGACGGGCGAGCGCGGCGGAACTCCCCGAGGGGTCCGCGTCGGGGTGGCGGGCCCGTACTCCTGTGGTGGACATGCCGGCCCATCTCCGCTACCTGGAGCGGCGGTTGACGGCCGCGGGCGGGACCGTGGAGCGGCGCGCGGTCAGCTCGTTGACGGACGCCGGCCGGGCGGCCGGCGTGGTGGTGAACTGCTCGGGGCTGGGCGCGCGTGAGCTCGTACCCGATCCGGACGTCCATCCCGTCCAGGGGCAGTTGGTGATAGTGGAGAACCCCGGTATCGAGGAGTGGTACGTCTCCGCCGCCGCGGGTGCGGCGGAGACGGCCTATGTGCTGCCACAGCCGTACGGCGTGGTGCTGGGCGGGACGGCGCGGGAGAATGCCTGGTCGCGGGAGCCCGATCCGGCGGTGGCCGCGGCGATCGTGGCGCGCTGCGCGCGGCGCTTTCCGGAGCTGGCGCGGGCCCGGGTGCTGGCGCACAAGGTGGGGCTGCGTCCGGCCCGTCCGGCGGTGCGGCTGGCGGTGGAGCGGCTGCCCGACGGCACGCCGTGCGTCCACAACTACGGCCACGGTGGCGCCGGTGCGACCGTGGCGTGGGGGTGCGCGGACGAGGTGCGGCGGGAGGTGCGGGCCCTCGGGGAGGGTGACGGACCGCCCCTGCGGTGACCGCGGCGGAGCTCAGCCCGGCCGCGGCGCCGGGCGCAGGCCCGCTCCGCCCGTCCGGTGCCGGCCCCCTTCCGGCCGTCCGACTCGTTCCGGCACTCCGGCTGTCCCGGCCCGGACTGGTGAATCGGCGGTGAACGAGATGAAGTTGCCGCCCGGGGCACGCATCCATTCACCCGTCTCGTGCGTCTCATGAGCAAGCGGCATTCTCATACGGCCGCCACTGCAGGGGTATTTGGAGTATATATTTTGAAAAACTGCAAAAAGGGCATTCGCCGGGCATCTGCGGCAATCGTCACCGCGGGAGCCGTCCTGGCGGCCGGGGCGTTCACCGCTCCGGCGCAGGCCGCCACGCCCAAGACCCCCACGATCGTCGCCAAGGGCGGCTTCGTGATGAACAACGGCACGGGGAAGACCCTCTTCACCAAGGCCGCGGACACCCGTCGTTCCACCGGCTCCACCACCAAGATCATGACGGCTCGGGTGGTGCTTGCGCAGGCGCACCTCGACCTGGATGCCAAGGTCACGGTCCAGAAGGCGTACAGCGACTACATCGTCGACAACAACTGGGCCTCCTCGGCCAAGCTGATGGTCGGCGACAAGGTCACCGTCCGCCAGCTGCTGTACGGGCTGATGCTCCCGTCCGGCTGTGACGCGGCGTACGCGCTGGCCGACAAGTTCGGCAGCGGCTCCACCCGGGCCGCGCGCGTGAAGTCGTTCATCGGCAAGATGAACTCCACCGCCAAGTCGCTCGGCCTGACGAACACGCACTTCGACTCGTTCGACGGCATCGGCAAGGGCTCGAACTACTCGACGCCGCGCGACCTGACCAAGCTCGCCGGCAACGCGATGAAGTACTCCACCTTCCGTACGGTCGTGAAGACGAAGTCGACCAAGCAGAAGGTCACGACGAAGAGCGGCGGATACCGCTACATGTCGTGGGAGAACACCAACGCCCTGCTCGGCAGCTACTCGGGCACCATCGGCGTCAAGACCGGCTCGGGTCCGGAGGCCAAGTACTGCCTGGTCTTCGCCGCCACCCGGGGTGGCAAGACGGTCATCGGCACGGTCCTGTCCTCCTCCTCGGTGGTCAACCGCACCGCTGATGCGAAGAAGCTGATGGACTACGGCTTCAAGAAGTAGCCCGGACCGGGACGAACGAGGGGCCTGCCCGCAGCCATCCGGCCGGGGGCAGGCCCCTTCGTCATCACGCCGTCACCGCACCCTTGGCGCACGGCCGTCCCGCCCGTGTCCTCCCGGGCGGGAGCCCTCTCCGGCGCCGCACAATGACGAGCCGGAGGCAGCCACCGGTCAGGAAGCGGCCACCGGGTCAGGAAGCGGCGAGACGCGCCGACACACAGGGGTCCTCGTTGCGGTAGCCGAGGCGGTCGTAGAGCCGTTCGGCAGGGGTGTTGTCGGCGAGCTGCCACAGCGTGCAGAAGCCGTGGCGGCGTACGGCGTGCCGCGTCAGCCACGAGGTCAGGGCCGCGCCGAGCCCCCGACCGCGCCGGCGGGCGTCCGTCGCGACCGAGGCCATCAGCGGAGCGCCGCTGTCCCGCAGACTGCTGAGGGCGCCGCAGGCCACCAGTTGCCCGTCCGTGCCGCGGATCCCGGCCCACAGGGTGACGTCGCTGGAGCCGGGGCCGGTGGAGTGGGCCGGGCTGTGCTCGTTGAGGAAGTCGAGCAGTTCCCCGTGGTGTGACGCGTCGAGGGTGACCACCCGCTCCTCCGCCGGGTGTACCGGCGGTTCCTCCAGCGTCCAGCGGAAGATCCACTCCACGACATCGGTCACCGGCAGATGCCGCCCGACCTGGCCGGCGGTGCCGCGCGGCCCGGTGAACTCCCGCACCTGATCGGGCCGGCCCTGCGCGGCGCGCAGCACCAGTCCGGCGGCGGGATCCGGTTCACCGACGCACCACAGATGTCCGCGGGCGTCGTCGAGCCAGGCGGCGGCACCCTGGCCCGACCAGCTGATCCGGCCGGACGGCCGTCGTCGCGCCGCACCGAAGCGCAGCAGCGCGGCGCCGGCTTGCCGCTCCAGGCCCTGGTCGAACAGGTCTGTGGTCCGGGGGAGAAGAGTCGTTGCCTGCATCGCTCTCTGAGAAGTAAAGGAGGAGGCGAACGGACCGGACACGCGCACGCGCGACCGGAATCCGTCCATCTGGGTACAGGGGGAGCCCGGCAGCGGCTGCGCACACGCGCGCCCGGCCGACCGGGACGGCCCACTCTGACATACCGCCCCCGGCCCGGGGCAAATCCGCCTCCCGCCCGCCGGAACGATCACCGGCCGGCGGCGGCAACCCCCGCCGTGGCACGGGCCCCGGCCCCTGCGCGCTCCTCAGCGCGGTCTCCCCCCGGTGTCCCCCTCGTCACTGCCGCCGTTGCCATTGTCACTGCCGCCGTTGCCATTGCCGCCCGGCCCGATCTGGATCTCGAAGTCACCGTCGTACTGCTCATGCCCCGCGATCACGGCCATCTCGACGGCCTCTTCGCCCTTCTGGCCGCGGACGATCAGCGGGTCGCTGCGCAGATCGCGCATCAGCGCCCAGCACATGGCGATCATCACGACCATGAACGGCACCGCGACCAGGATCGTCAGATTCTGCAAGCCGGTCAGGGCGTCGCCCGAGCCACCGCCGATCAGCAGCATGATCGCGGCGACCGCGCCGGTGACCACGCCCCAGAAGATCACTACGAGCCGGGTCGGCTCGAAGGTGCCCTTCTGCGAGAGGGTCCCCATGACGATGGACGCGGCATCCGCGCCGGACACGAAGAAGATGCCGACGAGGATCATGACCAGGATGCTCATGACCGTGGCGAGCGGGTACTGGTGCAGCACGTCGAAAAGCTGCCCTTCGGGGGTGCTCGCCCCGTTGAGCCGCTTGGCGTCCTGGAGCTTCATGGCCGAGCCGCCGAACACCGCGAACCACACCAGGCTGACCACGCTCGGTACGAGAATGACCCCGCCGATGAACTGGCGGATCGTCCGGCCACGGCTGATCCGGGCGATGAACATCCCCACGAAGGGCGTCCAGGAGATCCACCACGCCCAGTAGAAGACCGTCCAGCGGCGCAGCCAGTTGCCCACATCGGCGCCGCTGCCGGCCTCCGTACGGCCTGCCAGCTGCGGCAGCTCGCCGAGGAACGAGCCGAGGGAGGTCGGCACCAGGTTGAGGATGAGAACGGTCGGCCCGACCACGAACACGAAGACCGCCAGGATCACCGCCAGCACCATATTGATCTGGGACAGCATCTGGACGCCCTTGGCGATGCCGGAGACCGCGGACAGGATGAACGCGAGAGTGAGCACGGTGATGATGACGACCAGCAGGCCGGTGCTGACGCTGTCCATCCAGCCGAGCACCCTGAGGCCGCTGCCGATCTGCAGCGCGCCGAGCCCGAGCGAGGCCGCGGAGCCGAAGAGCGTGGCGAAGATGGCCAGGATGTCGATGACCTGGCCGCCCCAGCCGTTCGCCCGCCGGGTGCCGATCAGCGGAGTGAACACCGCGCTTATCGTCTGCCGCCTCCCCCGCCGGAAGCAGCTGTAGGCGATGGCCAGACCCACGACCGCGTAGATGGCCCACGGGTGCAGCGTCCAGTGGAACATCGTGGTGGCCATCGCGGTGTCCATCGCCTGGGCGGCGTCCTTGGGATCGGTGCCCGGCGGCGGGGTGGTGAAGTGCCCCAGGGGTTCACTGACGCCGTAGAACATCAAGCCGATGCCCATACCCGCGCTGAACATCATGGCGATCCATGACACGGTGCGGAATTCGGGCTCCTCGCCCTCCGTGCCGAGCGTGATCCGGCCGTACTTGCTGACCGCCAGCCAGATCGCGAAGATCACGAAGCCGGAGGCGGAGAGCACGAACGCCCAGCCGCCGTTGTCGATCACCCAGTTCAGCATGGCTGTCGAGGCGTTCTTGAGTGATGCGGTGGAGGACGCTCCCCAGGCGATGAAGGCGAGGGTGAGCAGTGCGGTCACGCCGAAGACCACACGGTCGGTCTGTGGCGGTCCGGTCCGCCGCGGGTCTTCGGGAAGATCCGCCACGGGTGACGCGCCACCCCCGTCGCCGGTCTTCTCCTTGACTGTGTCCGACACCTGTCAACCTTTCAATGGGCCATATTTTTCTTACCCTTTACCCCCTACCCCAGGACGGCAGACGTTCATGGGTGTCGCGACCGTAAGGTGATAACCGGCCCGTTGGTCCAACAACAGCGGGACGAGCTTCCGCAGCGGCTGGCGCAGCGGAACGACGACGCCCTCCCGGTCCCGCTCCCAGACCACACCGTGCAGTGCCAGTTCGCTCTTGACCTGCGCGAACCGTGCCGCATCCAGGCGGTAGGCGCAGGGCGGGTCGGACAGGATCCGGGCAGCGGTAGCGGGTTCGTTGTCCGCGCCGCCGAGATAGACCGGGCCGTGGTCGGCGTAACCGGCGAGCCGGGCGGCGGCGGTGGCCGCCTCGATGCGTGGACGATGGCGGTCGATGAAGGTGAATGCGCCGTGCAGCGCGGCCAGCTGGGAGTGCACCCGGCGCCGGTTGTTGAGTGCGGGGTCGGCCTTCTCCGCGTCGGTGAGGGGGTTGACCCGGGTCTCGACGAGCAGCCCGACCGAGCCCTTCACCCCTGCGGTGTTGCGCAGGATCCGTTCCTGGCCGTCGCCCGCGACCTGCCTGACGGGGGCCCCGGTCTCCGGATCGGTCCAGATGCCGTAGACACCGGTGGAGAATCCGGCCCGCCGGACGGCGGGTGCCACGAAGTCCCGGGAAAGTGCGCCGGCTTCGCGGTGCACCCCGTCCGCGGTGTTGAGGTTGCGCGGCCACAGCGACAGCAGGTCCTTCATGTAGTACGGGACCGTGGGGCCGTACTCGTGCAGGTCGTAGAGGGAGTCGGGGCGGTAGTCACGGAGGATGGCGGCCATCGCGCGGGCCTCGGCGGTCTTGAGGGCGAGGTGGTCGCGGTTGATGTCCGTGCCGTCAGAGTTGCCACGGGTGTCCGCGGCCCGGCCGTCGGGGTTGGCGGTCGGCACGACCAGCACACTCGTGTGCGCGAGGAACCGGCGGGTCGCCGGGTCCTTGGCGTAGGCGAGGTCGCGGACGGTGCTCAGACAGGCCTCGCGCCCGGCGGGTTCATCGCCGTGCTGGGTGCAGACCAGCAGTACGGAGTCGCCGCGGCGGACGTCCGCCGGGCGCGCGGGGACCGGGGCGCCGATCCGTACGAGCTGTAACGGGCGGCCTTGTTCCGTGGTGCCGATCCGGTCGATCCGTACGCGGGCCGACGCCCGGTCGACGGCAGCGAGGAACTTCTGTTCCTCCGCCCCGCTGGTCCAGCGGGCACCGTTGCTGGTCTCGAATCCCGTACGGGGTGCGGTGGTTCCGGACACGCCGGCAGGAGAGGCCGGCAGGGGCCCGCCGAGGACGGCCGGCAGTCCGATGACCAGTGCCCCCAGGGCGAGGCGGCAGAAGCGGGACCACACGAGGGGGTGCCTCCCTTGGGTGAGCGGCGGGGGTGGAGCGGGGGCCGGGGCGGGGCCGCCCGCGGGTGGGGCGGCCCCGGTCGGTCATTTCGCGGCCGGCATCCGGCTGAGCGAACGCGGCGGGGCGATGCCGGCCGGCAGGGCGGCAGCGGACGGCTGCCGGGGCGCACCCGTGGCGGCCCGCGCGAAGGCCGGGGCGCCGCCGGTCAACGGCAGTTGGGCGAACGTACGGGACAGATCGAGGGTGAGGCTCGGCGTGGACGCGGGCGGGTCGATCAGACCGGCGTCCGTCCCGGCCACGATGAGCGCCAGCCGGTGTCCGGCGGGCACGACATGATCGCTCGCGGCCAGGTCGATGGTGAGCGGGTAGCGCTTGCCCGGGGTGAGCGGCCGGCCCCTGTGGGGGTCGGCGTAGTTGCCGAGGTCGGCCCAGCCGCGGCTGAAGACGGTGTACCCGACCTTCTTGGTGTCGGCGGCGGTCTCCTTGAAGCAGCCGGTGTCGCCCGGGATTCCGGCGCCCCAGCAGGTGCGCCGGTCGAGGGTGGTGATGCCCTCGCCGTCGGCCGCGTAGTTGCGGATGGTGGCGGGGCCCAGGTCCACCAGGACGGCGGAGAGATGCGCGGTCGAGGTGCTCGGGGTGGCGGTCACCGTCACCTTGCCGGAGCCGGACAGCCGCAGCGGTGCGCGCAGCGGCCCGGTGCTGAACCCGGCCTTGGCGGGCGTGTGTTCATCGATCTGGGCCGCCCAGTCGGCCTCGCTCAGCTTCGGGTTGTCGGTGAAGGCCGCGGTCGCGCCGTGCGGCGCCTTGGTGGTCCCCAGGACGCCGACCCCGGGGGTGCGGCCGGCGCGCGGCCGCAGCGTGGTGGCCCGGGTGCCGGGAGCGGGCCACTGCGGGTCGGTGGACCAGGTGCCGGGGGAACGTTCGATATCGGCCATCGGGGCGCGGTTGATGCCGTTGTCGTAGCCCATCAGATAGTGGTCGAACCAGTGGTGCAGTGTGGTGACCCACTCCCCGCGGCGGTAGTCGAAGGGGTCGACGTGCCCGGTCTGGGAGAGCCAGATCTTGCGCTCGACGCCGTGCCGGGCGAGCGCGTCCCACCACTGCCCGGCGTGCCGGGTGCGAACATTGAGGTCCTGCATGCCGTGCACCATGAAGACGCTGGCCCGGACCTTGTCCGCGTGGCGGACGTAGTCGCGCGCGGTCCACAGACCGGTCCAGTCGCCGCTGCGCGGTGCGCCGTCGGCGAGTTTCTTCTGCACCGCGGCGCAGCGCTTGTGGGCATCGGGGCTGTCGACCAGGTCCGCGAGGGAGTCGGGGCCCGAGTCGTAGAGCGGGGCGCCCTTGGCGAAGTAGTAGTCGTACCAGGAGGAGATGCCGGCGATGGGGACGATGGTCTTCAGTCCCTTGACGCCGGTGGCCGCGACACCGTTGGCTATGGTGGCGTCCCAGCTCTTGCCGATCATGCCGGTGCTGCCGTTGGACCAGTCGGCGGTGACGGGTGTGCCTCCCGTTCGGGAGGTGTAGGCGCGGCCTCTGCCACCGAGCCAGTCGACCACGGCCTTGGCCGACCCGATGTCGGAGCGGCCGCCGACGTCGATGCAGCCGTCCGAGCGGTTGGTGCCCGCGAGATCGACGAGGACCGTCGCATAGCCGCGCGGCACGAAGTAGTTGTCGTAGTAGAGCGGGAACTGGACCGGCCGGCCCCGGTCGTCGTAGGTCTTCTTCTGGCTCTCGTTGCCGCGGCCGCAGCAGGAGTAGTAGGGGCTGGCATCCATGATCACGGGGACTCGGCGGCCCTGCTGTGCGGGTTCGGCGGGCCGCACGATGTCGACGGCGACACGGTCGGTCCTCCCGTCCGCGTCGCCGTCGAGCCGGGTGTCCACCCAGACCGATTCGCGTATCGCGTGGTCGTAGGAGTAAACGGGTCTGCTCTCGCCGGGCGCCGCCTGCGCGGCGGTGGCCGGCCCCGTCAGGGCGGACAGCAGGGCAGCGACGGCCGCCATCACAAGCACGGTGAAGGGGATGCGGGGGATCCGCGCAGGATTCGTCACGGGCGGACGGTAGCGCGGCTCAACTCCCGTGCGTAAGAGCCTGTCCGGGGAACCGGCGGCCGCGGCCACCGTGGCGAGGGGGGCGCCGCACGGGGCGGTACGGGACCGCGCGTGCGGCAGGCCCGGGGCGCCGGCCGGACCGCTGCGGCCGGTTCGCGAAACCGGATGGTGCTTCATGTCGGTCATGTGTCAGATGCGGCCATGTACATGACGCTGCCGTGCCGGAGTACATAGGGTCGGACGAGAGCCATCCCCCTACGAGTTGGAGGACTCGTGCGTCACAGACTCCTGGTCCCGGGCGCGGCCGCGCTCAGCCTGCTGCTGGCGATCCCAGCCTCCGCGGCCGACTTCACCCCGGGTGCTCCGGGTGTGGGCGACTCCTACTACCCCGAGAGCGGAAACGGCGGATACGACGTTTCCCACTACGACCTGCGGCTCAAGTACCAGCCGAAGACGGACCTGCTGGAGGGCACGGCGACGCTGCTCGCCACGACCACCCAGGATCTCTCCCGCTTCAACCTGGACTTCGGCCTCAAGGTCAGCGAGATCCGGATCAACGGCAAGAAGGCCTCCTTCGCCACGTCCGGCAAGCACGAACTGGAGGTCACCCCGGCCACGCCGCTGGAGAAGGGCCGGCAGATCAGCGTCGTCGTGCGCTACGCCGGCAAGCCCTCCGAGCTGAAGATCGACAACTTCACCGCCTGGGCCCGCACGGCCGACGGCGGTGTGGTGGCACAGGAACCGGATTCGGCCGTGTGGTGGTTCCCGAGCAATGACCACCCCACCGACAAGGCGACGTACGACATTTCGGTGGCGGTCCCGGACGGCACCCAGGCGCTGAGCAACGGCGTGCTGGCTTCACAGTCCTCCAAGCTGGGCTGGACGCGCTACAACTGGCGCTCGGACAAGCCGCAGGCGACATATCTGACGACGCTGGCCATCGGCAAGTTCGACATCACCACCGACCAGACCGCGAACGGCCTGCCGGTGATCAACGCGGTGAGCAAGGACCTCGGCGCGAACGAAGGCTCGGCGCGGGCCAGCATCGCGCGCACCGCCGAGGTCACCGAGTGGCTGGAGAGCGTCTTCGGCCCCTACCCGTTCAACGCGGTCGGCGGCTATGTGCCCCACGTCCCGGCCCACTACGCCCTGGAGACCCAGACCCGCCCGTTCTACGGCGAGAAGGCCTTCGACCGCGGTACGAACGTCTCGGTCGTGGTGCACGAGCTGGCGCACCAGTGGTACGGCGACAGCGTCTCGCTCAAGGACTGGAAGGACATCTGGATCAACGAGGGCTTCGCCGCCTACAGCCAGTGGCTGTGGTCGGAGAAGGAGGGCGAGGGCACCGCTCAGGAGCTGGCGGACTACGTCTACGCCCAGCACCCGGCCGATGACGCGTTCTGGAAGGTCAAGCCGGGCAACCCGGGCGCGGAGAACCAGTTCGACGATGCCGTCTACGACCGTGGCGCGCTGGCCCTCCAGGCGCTCCGCAACAAGGTCGGCGACAAGGTCTTCTTCGGGATCCTCAAGTCCTGGCCGGCGGAGCACAAGTACGGCAACGCGTCGGTGGCCGACTTCGTGACATTCGCCGAGAAGAAGTCCGGCAAGAAGCTGGCCGGGTTCTTCGACACCTGGCTGTTCCAGCCGGCCAAGCCGGCGGTGGGCGCGGCCAAGCGGGCGTTCGGCACACGGCAGGCGCCGGTTCCCGAGCCCGCGTCATGGAAGCAGATCGCGGCCACGCACGACGTGCACGGGCACTGATCCGGCAGCCGGGCACCGCACCGGCGCCCCGGGAACCGGACCGGCCAGAGCAGGGGTGACCGCCCCGGCTCCGGCCGGCTCCGTCCGTTCACCCGCGCGCCGCCCGGCGGGCCCGGCGCGCGATCGGCATGAAGCGCAGTCGCTCCGGGAGCACCGGGACGACGGCGCGGACGACGCGGCCGAAGCGGCACAGCCGGCGTTCCTGGGCTTCCGTCCATTCCAGTCCGATGGCGCGCCGGGCGTCCGGCGGCATCAGCCCGATCGTGAGGAAGCGCCGCAGGCGGGCGAAGCGCGGGCGCAGCCACGGCCAGCTCAGCCAAAGGACCAGCCGCAGCCACCGCGGACCGCGGTCGGGGGCCGGCAGCGGCGGGTCGGCCGCCACCAACTCCCGCACCACGAAGGTCTCTTCGAGGTCGTTGTCGAGAACCTTGTGGTAGTACGGCCAGAACTCCTCGACGGACTGCGGCATATCGCGGTCGTGGATCCCCAGGACCCGCCCGACCTGGAGCCACTCCGCGTACAGCTGCCGCTCCTGTGCCTTGGTGAACGGCCGGCCGAGATAGCGCTGCGCGTTCCGGAAGACGGGGTAGCCGGTGGCGTGCACCCAGGCGTAGTAGGCGGGGGTGAGCGCGTGGTACCTGTGGCCGTGCGCGTCGGTCCCCCGGATGGTCTTGTGCAGTTGCCGCAGCCGGCGCCCCTCCTCGGCCGCGCCCTCACCTCCGTACACCCACAGCTGCAACGAGGCCAGCGACCGCTCCCCGCGCCCCCACGGGTCCGTACGGAATACGGAGTGGTCGTCCACACCGGCGCCCACCGCCGGGTGGGCGACCTGCATGGTCAGCGCGGCCGGCAGGGTCAGCAGCATGCGGATGTCCCCGGCCATCGACCAGAGCACACCTCCGACCGGCGGGGGGTTTGGGTCATTTTTTACCGTATTCATGTCATTAATCATGATACGGCGAGTGCGATGGCCGACGGATGCGGGGGCGTATCCCGCAGGTACATGTTCCCGCCCGACGCCTGCCCATGGCCGCTTCACCTTCCCGGCAGGTGCATATTCCAGTACGCCGGACATCCCGTCCGGACGCCCCGCAGCGGCGACACCATCCGGCGAACCACCGCAGCCGGTACTGCCATTCCTTGACTCAGGCCGGGCCGGGGCGCCCGTCTACACGGACACACGGGTGACTCCCGTGAGGAGACCAGCCCCTCAACACCCTTGCCGCAATGACCGCCCGACCGGGACGGCAACCAACAAGCCTTGCGCACCATCGAGTTGCCATCGGGTTGCCATCGGGTTGCCCGTAGGGCGAGGGATATACGCACCAGCAGCAGACCGCCGCACTGCCGCGACCGCCGGTCTCGACGACACCTCCCGGCCCGCTCGGCGACGGTGCCGACATCGCGGCGGCGCGGGAGCCACTTCGGTACGGGCAAGCGGGCAAGCGGGCAAGCGGGCGGACTATACATCCCCGCCCGGCATCCCGCCCCATGCCGCACACAAGCCACCGCGCCCCCATGGGCGACATTAGCCCGTAAGAGTGATTTTGCGCCGAGATAAACCCCATGAGCTGGGTCGATTACCCCGCCGTTTTTCCTCCTCGGGCGCAGATAGTGACAAGTGCATCACGGAACGCGACACTCGCGACATCTGTCCGAACCACCCAAAAGGAGCAAACTCATGTCCTGTCCTCCCCCTCCGATTGACGCCCGCAAGGCACTCGACTTCCTGAGGACGAGTGGACTCGTCGACCTCAGCGTTCCGCTCGAGCGAGTCGTCGATCAGGTCAGCCAGATCGACGATGTGGCCGGCTACGTGCTCGCCTGGGAGCGCTACGTCCTCGTGGTCGCCAACCAGGTCGCGGAGCCCGACGACTCCGCTGCGCGCAACTGACCGTTGACTGCACCGATCGCCGGGAGGCATTCGATGGACACGACGCAACCCGGTGACGGAATGTCACAAAGGCGCGCGGTGGAGACCCGGGCAGTCGCCTGGCTCGCTGCGCGCCGCCATCTGATCGATCCGGCCGAAGCCGCCGCCAACCGGGTGCTGTTCGCCCGCAAAGCCCTCATCGAAACCGCCTTCCTCGTGGGACTGCGGGCGCGCCTCGCCCCGGAGCCGCTGGACAGCGATTACGCGGCGCTCCTCGATCAGGTCGAGGGGATCACGGCCCGCCCTTCCTACCGGGAGCTGATCGCCCGGGACGAAGGGGCGCTCCTGTTGTACGCGGGGACCTATGCGGCACTCCGGCTCTGCGGACGCGAGGACCCGGAGTTCCGGCACATCATCACGCAAGCCGCGGCCGGAGGATACGCGGCAGTCTTCGAGCGGATCCCGTACCGGCAGCTCGATCTGCTGCACACCCTGGAGCTGTGCGGCGTCCGGCACACGCTGCCGGCCATGGACGATGTCCTGCCGTTCACTCTGCTGTGCAACAGCCCGAATGTCGCCAAGCTCGCCGACCGCGACATCTACGCCCTCACCCACACGATCTTCTACGCCACGGACTTCGGGCTTCGCGAGCCCCGATGGCCGCGGGACTTCGATCCGGGCGCGGCGGTGGAGCTGCTCGAAGCTCTGCTCGTTCTCACCCTCGGCCAGGAGAACGCCGACTTGGTGGGGGAGCTTCTGTGCTGTCTGCTGTGCCTCGGGGTCAGGGACTCCCAAGAAGCCCGTCGGGCATGGGAGTTCCTCGCGGCGGCGCAGGAGGACGACGGGCGGGTCAACGGGCCGCCCGGAGTCGTCCACCCCGAACTGGCCGACGGGGACGAGGCGTACGGACACTGGGCCACCGGCTACCACACCACGATCGTCGCCGCCCTGGCCGCGCTCCTGGACCGCAGCCCCAGGGTCGTACGGAGGCCTCGGCCGTCCGTACCCAGGCCCCGCCTGACCGTGGAACAGCCGCTGCGACAGGCAGTGGTGTGGCTGGCCGGCGCGACCCGGCACCACGACCCGGTCACGTACCTGCCGGCCGCGGCGGCTGTCGCGTATGCGGCCGAGGCTCTGGGGGAACCCGAGCTTGCGCGTCCCCTGCTCCTGGATTTCTCCGCACGTCTTGCGCACGCGGACCCGGACGTGTGGCAGGGACACGGGATGGAGGTCGTGGGTGAGTTCGCGTTCGGTCTGCGGACTCACGAGATCACATGCGCCTCACTCGACGTGTTCCTCAAGTCTGCCGCCGCTGCCGTCGAACTTCTGGACGAGGTTCCACCGCAGGCGGCGTGCAATGTCCAACGCCTGGTCGGTCTGGGGCTGGTCTCCCCCCGGCGTGCGGCCGCACTGAGGGACGGGGGAGCCGACACACCGCACTCGGCGCCGGAGACGGCCGCCGCCGGCCTGCCCCGTGCCTGGAAGAACTATCACCTGGGACACATTGCCGCCATCGTCCGGGACTGGGCTCGCGCCGGACGGGCACAGCACCGCATCACCCGTGACGCCGTCGCCTTCCTCCTCGCCCAGCAGAGCCCTTGCGGTGCCTTCGGCCGCCCGGCCTGTGACGATCCGGCAATGCGGGAACGGACGATGCTGTCGTGGACCCGGAGTGCCGTCACCGCCCTGGCCGCGGTGCACACCGCCTGCGGCACGGCCCTCACTGCCCCGCAGTCCTTTCGCTGACCCCCGAACCGCAGGGCACGTCACCCGCCGCGGCCACCCAGGCGAAAGGGCGGTCGCGGACGCCTCCCGGCCTCCGCGACCGCCCTTGATTTTGCGGGCGTTCGTTACTGCGCGACTACTTCGACAGCTCGCGTCCCTCGGCGATCCGGCTCACCCGGCCGCGGACCACGAACCAGCCGGCCAGCAGCGCGGCGGCGAGGACCGGGATCAGCATCACGGTCTGCCGTCCGACACCGTCGTCGAACCACATCAGCACGATGACGCCGAGCAGGAAGACGATGGTGGCGATATCGGTGACGGGAGTACCCGGAAGCCGGAAGCGCGGGCGCTCGACCAGGCCTTCCTTCGACCGCCGTACGAACACCATGTGGCAGACCATGATCGTGCACCAGGTGCTGATGATGCCCAGCGCCGCGATGTTCAGCACGATCTCGAACGCCTGGCCCGGCACCACATAGTTGAGCGCGACACCCAGCACACACACCGCGGAGGTGAGCAGGATGCCGCCGTACGGCACCTGGTTGCGGTTCATCAGGCCGGCGAACTTGGGTGCGGAGCCCGCCATCGACATGGAGCGCAGGATCCGGCCGGTCGAGTAGAGCCCGGAGTTCAGGCTGGACATCGCCGCGGTCAGCACCACGAGGTTCATCACATCGCCCGCCGCCGGCACACCGACGTTGGACAGCACGGTGACGAAGGGGCTCTCGCCGCCGGTGTACTTGTTCCACGGCAGCAGCATCGCGAGCAGGATCACCGAGCCGACGTAGAAGACGCCCACCCGCCACATGATGGAGTTGACGGCCTTCGGCACGACCTTCTCCGGCTCGCCGGTCTCACCGGCGGTCACACCGACCAGCTCCACCGCGGAGTAGGCGAAGACCACGCCCTGGAGCACGATCACCACCGGCAGCAGACCGGTCGGGAAGAGGCCGCCGTGGTCGGTGAGCAGGTTCAGCCCTGGCGTGTGCCCGGCGACCGGGTGCTGGGTGGCCAGCAGGAAGATGCCGATGAACATGAAGATGACCAGCGCCGCGACCTTGATGATCGCGAACCAGAACTCCAGCTCACCGAAGATCTTCACCGAGATCAGGTTCACCGTCAGCACGACCGCCAGCGCGATCATCGCCATGACCCACTGCGGCACGCTGGTGAACATGCTCCAGTAGTGGGTGTAGAGGGCGATCGCGGTGATGTCGGCGATACCGGTCGTCGACCAGTTGACGACATACATCCAGCCCGCGACGTAGGCGCCCTTCTCCCCCAGGAACTCGCGGGCGTAGGACACGAACGAACCGGACGACGGGCGGTGCAGGACCAGCTCGCCCAGGGCCCGCACGACGAAGAACGCGAAGAGGCCGCAGACCGCGTAGGCGATGGCCAGGGCGGGGCCGGCGGAGTGCAGCCGGCCGCCGGCGCCCAGGAACAGGCCGGTGCCGATCGCTCCGCCGATGGCGATCATGTTGATGTGCCGGCCCTTGAGGCCCTTGCTGTAGCCCGCGTCGCCCGCATCCTGCTGCGCGCCGCTCCCCCCGTCAGGTGACCTGTGGGCTGTCTCGGTGACGGCTTCTGTGCTCACTGGTGGTGCATCTCGCTTTCGGGGAGGCGCTGGCGCGATTGCCGATCCCGCGGATCGCACGGACGGCCGACGGCACACCTTCCCTGAAGAGCGCTCCCCCGTCTGTGGGCAAGATCACAGCACGTACAGGCCATCCAAGATTTGTCTGTATTTGTCGGAAATTTTCCGGCAGCGCAGTTCCAAGGAGGGCATCAGTTACCCGATTCCGGCCCCCACTCCGCACCCGGCAACCAAGTGTTTTTGACCTGTTCAGCTCAGTTGGGACGAGTGTTGGCCGCCGCGACGGCCACTCGGCCACCGCCTGCACCTCCGGCTGCCCGGCAAGCGCCCGCCGTACCGTTCCTGGCGTGCGAGGGATGCGCGGGCGCTCCCGCCCGCCACGTCGGCAGCCGCCACCCCCTCAGGCAGCTGCGCGACGACGAGCGGATCCGCGCAGGGACGGCGGCCGGATCCGCGCAGGGGCGGCGGAGAAGGCGGGCAGAAGGGTCAGAAGGTTTCACAAGAGTGGTGAGACAGCAATACTGTTGAACATGATGGAGTCCGCCACCGACCTGACGGTCGACGAACTGGCCGCCCGCGCCGGCGTCACCGTCCGTACGATCCGCTTCTACAGCACGCGCGGCCTGCTGCCGCCGCCGGAGATCGGTCCGCGCCGGGTCGGCCGTTACGGACCGGACCACCTCTCGCGGCTCGCACTCATCGAGGAGCTCCAGCACCAGGGCCTGACGCTCTCCGCGATCGAGCGCTATCTGGAGCAGCTGCCACCGGATCTGAGCGCCCAGGATCTGGCCATCCACCGGGCGCTGGTGGCGAGCTGGATTCCGGACAAGGCGGAGGACGCCACCCGCGACCAGCTGGAACGGCGGGTCGGCCGGGCGCTGACCGAGGAGGATCTGGACCGGCTGGCGGCCATGAGTGTGCTCGTACGGACCGATGACCCGCAGGTCTTCCGGGTCGACCCGGGGCTGTTGCACCTGGGTACCCGGCTGCTGGACGTCCCGATCGCGCTGGAGACCATCCTCGCGGCGCGCACCGTCGTCATCGAGCACACCCGCTCGGCGGCCCGCGAACTCAGCCGGCTCTTCAGGGACGAGGTATGGGGGCCCTACCGGGACGGCGGCCCGGACGAGGACGAGATGGCGCGGATGAAGTCGCTCTCGGCCCATATGCAGCCGATGGTGGTGCAGGCACTGGTCACCGCCTTCCAGCGGTCCATGAAACAGGAGCTGCGCGAGTCGTTCGGCAAGGAGGGCGACAAAGGCCGGGGGGACCACACCTCCCACGAAGACGGCAGAAGCCAGAGGGACCACACGTCCCAGGGCTGACGGGGGCGGGCCGCGAGGGCCCGCCCCCACGACCGGTCAGTCGCTGAACTTCTCGCCCTTCTCGGCCTTTTCGACCAGCAGCGCAGACGGTGCGAACCGGTCTCCGTAGGCCGCCTGCAGCTCGCGGGCGCGAGCCACGAATCCGGTCAGGCCGACGAGTTCCTCCCGTCCTGGCCCGCCCTGGTAGCCGTTGATGTACTGGATCACGCCGCCGGTCCAGCCCGGGAAACCGATGCCGAGGAGGGAGCCGATGTTGGCGTCGGCGACGGAGGTGAGCACGCCCTCCTCGAAGCAGCGGACGGTGTCCAGTGCCTCCGAGAAGAGCATCCGCTCCTGCATGTCGAGGAACGGGATGGCGGCGTCCTTCTTGGTGAAGTGCTCGCGCAGGCCCGGCCACAGACCGGCGCGCTTGCCGTCGTCGCCGTACTCGTAGAAGCCGCCGCCGCCGCTGCGGCCGGGGCGGCCGAACTCGTCGACCATCCGGTCGATCACCGCGTCGGCCGGGTGCGGCTGCCAGCTGCCGCCGCTCTCCTCCACCGCCCGCTTGGTCTCCTCCCGGATCTTGCGCGGCAGGGTGAGGGTCAGCTCGTCCATCAGGGACAGCACCTTGGCCGGGTAGCCGGCCTGGGCCGCGGCCTGCTCGACGGAGACGGGGTCGAGGCCCTCGCCGATCATCGCCACACCTTCGTTGATGAAGTGACCGATGACGCGGGAGGTGAAGAAGCCGCGCGAGTCGTTGACGACGATCGGGGTCTTCTTGATCTGGCGGACCAGGTCGAAGGCACGGGCCAGCGCCTCGTCGCCGGTCCGCTCGCCCTTGATGATCTCCACCAGCGGCATCTTGTCGACCGGCGAGAAGAAGTGCAGCCCGATGAAGTCCTGGTCGCGCTCGACGCCTTCGGCCAGCAGCGTGATGGGCAGGGTGGAGGTGTTGGAGCACAGCAGCGCATCGGGCGCGACGATGTGCTGGATCTCCTTGAACACCTTGTGCTTGAGCGCGACGTCCTCGAAGACCGCCTCGATGACGGCATCACAGCCCGCGAGGTCCGCCGGCTCGGCGGTGGGCGTGATGCGCGCCAGCAGCTCATCGCGCTGCTGCTCGGTCGTACGGCCCCGGGAGAGCGCCTTGGCGAGCAGGCCCTCCGCATACGCCTTGCCCTTCTGCGCCGCGTCCACGGTGATGTCCTTGAGGACGACCTGCATCCCGGCCCTGGCACAGGAGTAGGCGATGCCGGCGCCCATCATGCCGGCGCCGAGGACCGCGACCTTCCCGACCTTGCGGGGCTCGATGTCCTTGGGCCGGTTGGCGCCGGAGTTGACGGCCTGCAGATCGAAGAAGAAGGCCTGGATCATGTTCTTGGAGATCTGGCCGGTCACCAGCTCGACGAAGTAGCGCGCCTCGATGGTCTGCGCGGTCTCGAAGTCGACCTGGGAGCCCTCCACCGCCGCGGCGAGGATGTTGCGCGGGGCGGGGTACGGGGCGCCGTTGAGCTGCTTCTTGAGGTTGGCGGGGAACGCCGGGAGGTTCGCCGCGAACTTCGGCTGGGCGGGGGTGCCGCCGGGGATGCGGTAGCCCTTGACGTCCCAGGGCTGCTGGGACTCGGGGTGCTCCTCGATGAAGGCGCGGGCCTTGGCGAGCAGTTCCTCGGGGGTGGCCGCGACGTCGTGGATCAGCCCGGCATCCTTGGCGCGGGTGGCGTTGTACTGGGTGCCCTGGAGCAGCACCTTCAGCAGCGCGTCCGCGATGCCGAGCAGCCGGACCGCGCGGGTGACGCCGCCGGCGGCGGGCAGCAGGCCGAGCGTGACCTCGGGCAGGCCGATCTTGGTGCCGGGGGTGTCGAGGGCGACTCGGTGGTGGCAGGCCAGCGCGATCTCGTAACCGCCGCCCAGCGCCGCGCCGTTGATCGCGGCCACGACGGGCTTGCCGAGGGTCTCGATACGGCGCAGGTCGCGCTTGATGCCGTTGCCCGCCTCGAAGGCCTGCTGGGCGTGGTCCGGGGTGACGGCGATCAGGTCGCGCAGGTCGCCACCGGCGAAGAAGGTCTTCTTGGCGGAGGTGAGGATGATGCCGCGGATGCTGTCCTTCTCGGCCTCCAGGCGGTCGGCGACCGCGGTGAGGGAGGTCTTGAAGGCATTGTTCATCGTGTTGGCGGACTGGTCGGGGTCGTCGAGGACCAGGGTGACGATGCCGGTCTCGTCCTGTTCCCAGCGGATGGTCGACAAAGCAGCGGATTCACTCATGGTGCGTACTCCGTAGTGGGTGGGACGAGGGGTCTCAGAGGCGCTCGATGACGGTGGCGATGCCCATACCGCCGCCGACACAGAGGGTGGCCAGGCCGTAGCGCTTGTCCTGCCGCTCCAGCTCGTCGATCAGAGTGCCGAGGATCATCGCGCCGGTGGCGCCGAGGGGGTGGCCCAGGGCGATGGCGCCGCCGTTGACATTGACCTTGTCCAGGCTCAGGCCCATGTCCTTGACGAAGCGCAGCACGACGGCGGCGAAGGCCTCGTTGATCTCGACCAGGTCGATGTCGTCGATGGTCAGCCCGGCCTTGGCGAGGGCCTTGCGGCTGGCCGGCGCGGGACCGGTGAGCATGATCGTCGGCTCGGAGCCGGAGACCGCGGCGGAGAGAATACGGGCCCGCGGGGTCAGGCCGTAGCGCTCGCCGACCTCCTTGGAGCCGATCGCGACGAGCGCCGCGCCGTCCACGATGCCGGAGGAGTTGCCGGCGTGGTGGACATGGTCGATCTTCTCGACCCAGTGGTACTTCTGCAGAGCGACCGCGTCGAAGCCGCCCGCGTCGCCGATGGTGGCGAAGGACGGCTTGAGGCCGGCGAGGGAGTCGGCGGTGGTGCCGGGGCGCAGGTGCTCGTCGTGGTCGAGGACGACCAGGCCGTTGCGGTCCCGTACGGGGACGACGGAGCGGTCGAAGCGGCCGTCCTTCCATGCCTCGGCGGCGCGCTCCTGGGAGAGCGCGGCGAATGCGTCGACATCGCGCCGGGTGTAGCCCTCGATCGTGGCGATCAGGTCGGCGCCGATGCCCTGCGGGACGAAGCCGGTGTCGAAGTTGGTCATCGGGTCGGCGAACCAGGCGCCGCCGTCGGAGGCCATCGGGACCCGCGACATGGATTCGACGCCGCCCGCCAGGACCAGGTCCTCCCAGCCCGAACGCACCTTGGCGGCAGCCATGTTGACCGCCTCCAGGCCCGAGGCACAGAAGCGGTTCTCCTGTACACCGGCCACCGTGTCGGGCAGCCCCGCGGCGATCGCCGCGATCCGGGCGATGTCGGAGCCCTGGTCGCCGACCGGTCCGACGACACCGAGCACGATGTCGTCGATGGCGGCCGGGTCGAGCCCGGGGAAGCGGCGGCGCACTTCGTGGATCAGGCCGACGACCAGGTCGATGGGCTTGGTGCCGTGCAGTGCCCCATTGGCCTTGCCGCGGCCGCGCGGGGTGCGGATCGCGTCGTATACGTACGCTTCGGTACTCAAGTCAACAAGCCTTTCGCATGAGGGTGGAGGCAGGAGCAGCGGGTGGGGACCGGGGCCGGTCCGGGTCAGCCGAGCAGGGAGCGACCGATGATCTCCTTCATGATCTCGGTGGTCCCTCCGTAGATCGTCTGGATACGGCCGTCGGTGAAGGCCTTGGCCACGCGGTATTCCGCCATATAGCCGTAGCCGCCGTGGAGTTGCAGACAGCGGTCGGCGACGCGCTTTTGCAGCTCGGTGGCCCACCACTTGGCCATCGAGGCATGCACCGCGTCCAGTTCCCCGGCGGAGTGGTCGGCGATACAGCGGTCGAGGAACGCGCGGGTGACGGCGCACTCGGTGGCCATCTCGGCTATCTCGAAGCGGATGTGCTGGAGCTTGGCCAGCGGCCGTCCGAACGCCTCGCGCTCCTTGACGTACTCGCTGGTGATCTCCAGCAGGTATTCGGCGGCCGCGATACCGGCGACGGCGATGCCCATCCGCTCCTGCGCGAGATGGGTCATCAGATGGACGAATCCGCCGTTCCGCCGGCCGAGCAGATTCTCCTTGGGAACGCGTACGTCGTGGAAGAACAGCTCGGCGGTGTCCTGGGCCTTCTGGCCGATCTTGTCGAGATTGCGGCCGCGCTCGAAGCCCGGCATATCGCGCTCGACGACCAGCAGGCTCAGGCCGTGCGCCCCGCCCTCGGGCGTCGTCCTGGCGACGACGATGACCAGGTCGGCGAGGATGCCGTTGGAGATGAAGGTCTTGGAGCCGTTGAGGATCCAGTGGTCGCCCGCGTCCTCGGCGTGGGTGCGGATGCCCTGCAGATCGGATCCGGCACCGGGCTCGGTCATCGCGATGGCGGTGATGATCTCGCCGCTGCAGAAGCCGGGCAGCCAGCGGCGCTTTTGCTCGTCGGTGCCGAGGGTCGCCAGATAGGGGCCGATGATGTCGTTGTGCAGGCCCACGGCCAGTCCGGCTGCGCCCGCCCGGGTGAATTCCTCGGCCAGCACCGCGCTGTAGCGGAAGTCGGGCTGCCCGCCCCCGCCGTACTCCTCGGGGACCGCCATCCCCAGCAGCCCCTGCTTGCCGGCCGCCCGCCAGGCGTCCCGGCTGACGATGCCGTCCTTCTCCCACTGCTCGTAATGCGGTGTCACTTCCTTGGCGAGGAAGGTCTTTACGACCTTGCGGAAGGCGTCGTGGTCCTCGGTGAAGATCTGGCGCTTCATCTGCGCGGTCATCTCTGCGGGCCCTCCTCGGAGCCGGTTCACTGGACGGTCTCGGTCGGCTTGGCGGGCTCCGTCCCTGAGGGAGCCGCCCCCAGCGGGATGGCGAGCGCCGGAGCGCGCCGGGCGGCGCCGTCGGCGAGCGCGCCGCCCCGCATCTCGCCGGCCCGCTCCGGGAAGAGGGCGGTCGCCTCGTCCCCGCCGCGGCGCGGGAAGGCCGCGTACGCGAGCGTGGTGACGCCTTCCATCAGCCGGCCGTGTCCTTCTGCTCCGTGCGGCCCGGCGCGGCGGACGGGATGTCGGCGGGGCCGGTGGGCAGCGGGGCGAGCAGGCCGGGGATGTGCCAGTCGCGGGCGACCTCCGCGGCGTCCGCACCGGGCCGCGCAGGGGGTCTGCGCACCGCTCCGGGGGTGCGCGAAAAGCGCGGCGCGGGCGCGGGCTGGGTCAGGCCACCGTGCTCGACAAAGGTGCCACGGGCGGCGAGATGCGGGTGCTGGGGTGCCTCGCGCAGGGAGAGCACCGGCGCCACACAGGCATCGGACCCCTCGAAGACCGCCGTCCACTCCTCGCGGGTACGGGTCCTGAACCGGGCGGCAATGGTGGTGCGCAGCTCGCCCCAGGCGGCGAGGTCATCGCGGCCGGGTGCCTCCTGCGCAATGCCCAGCAGCCGGATGAATTCGCCGTAGAACCGCTGTTCCAGCGCACCGACCGCCATATGGCCGCCGTCTGCGGTCTCGTAGGCGCCGTAGAACGGTGCCCCGCCGTCGAGCAGATTCGCGCTGCGCCGGTCCTGCCAGCCGCCGGCCGCCAGCATGCCGTGGATCATCGCCGTCAGATGAGCCGTGCCGTCGACGATCGCCGCGTCCACGACCTGGCCCGCTCCGCCCTCGGTCCGGGCGTGCTGGAGGGCGGCGAGGATGCCGATGACGAGGTAGAGAGAGCCGCCTGCGTAATCACCGAGGAGATTGGCGGGGATGGCGGGCGGGCCATCGGGCGGACCGATCATGCCGAGGGCGCCCGTGATGGCGATATAGCCGATGTCGTGTCCGGCGGTGTCGGCGAGCGGGCCCTGCTGTCCCCAGCCCGTCATGCGCCCGTAGACCAGGCGGGGGTTGCGCGCCAGACACTCCTCGGGGCCCACGCCCAGCCGCTCGGCCACACCGGGGCGGTACCCCTCCAGCAGCACATCGGCGCGCTCGGCCAGCTCGAGAACCTGCGCCACCCCGTCGGGGCTCTTCAGGTCCACCAGCACGGAGCGTTTGTTGCGGTTGGTGAGGTCGCAGGCCGGGTCGATGCCCAGCCCCGCTCCTCCGGGCCGGTCGACGCGGACGACATCGGCCCCCAGGTCGGCCAGGAGCATGGCGGCGAACGGGCCGGGTCCGATGCCCGCGAGTTCGACCACCCGCACCCCGCTCAGCGGGCCGTTCCCTGACTCCGTCATTGCGCCCCATGCCTCTCCGCACTGTGACACTTCTGATGTAACACTCATGATGTTAAGAACGTGTTCCACTTTCCACAACCCCCGTACCGAGTGGCGGCAGTGACAAAGGCCCACGACGGCGATGTCCAACTGTCATCACCGTCGCGGGCCTTTGCGCGCCTGCTGCCGCTGCGCCGCTATCCCCCGTCGAGCTCGGCGATGAGCTTCTTGGGAGCTATGACGCGATAGGACTCCTCCGCCCAGTCACAGAGCAGATCGACCGGCGGAGCACCGTGCCCCGCCAGGGGCACCCGCACCCATCCGGCCTTGCCCAGGCCGTAGCCCGCGGGCCTGGCGCCGGGCGAGGTCAGCGCATGGGCATGCGCCTCGGGGTCCGTCAGCTTCAGCGTGACCCCGGGTGGATGGCTGCCGTCGCCGATGCCGAGGAAGACAAAGACCTTCTTGTTGACCTTGATGACGCTCTCGCCCCAGGGGAACTCCTCCACGGCCCCGGGAAGCCCGAGCGCGAACACCCGCACTCGCTCCCGCAGCGCCGCCGGATCCGCCGCCTTCGCCATGCGCTCCTCCACATCCGTCCCCCGTACGACACCGCCCGCGATGCCGCCCGGCGCCGCGCTCGTCCGCGCAGACCACCCAACGCATTCCACGCTAACGGCGACCACTGACAACGGCCCGCGGAGCGCCGGATGCCGGGCCGCCCGAGGGACAACGGCCGTCAACTCCGCCCCGCAACTCGCCGCCGGACCGTTCGACTTCCACAGCGGTCAGGGGCTACGCCAGTTCACCGAGCCGGCGATTGCGCTGCTGCTGTCCTCACTGATCGCCTGGAGCGCGAGGCGAGACAGAAGAGCGCCGGCCGGCGCACGCACACCCTGCCCCCGCTCCCCCGGCCTCCGGCGCAAGATGGTCACCGGTCGCGGCCGTCGACGGCCAGACATCGGACGTCCCGCGTCATCGGTGCCATCAGCGCCCATCAGCGCCCACCCGCCCCCATCGGCGAATCCGGCCCGGCTCCGGCGCTCTGCCAAGGCTGCATGCCGCATTCCGTTTCACCGGGTCACCGGGTCACCGGGTCACCCACGCCCCGGCCAAGGGGAACGCGAGGAGCGGACGTTGACGGGGCGACCGCGACTGCTTAAGGTCCGGGCTCCAAGCCCATCGGCCGGTCGGGAGGACGCGCGATGCGACCGCAGGACACCTCTGGACGGACCTATGACCTCGTCCTCTACGGAGCGACCGGTTTCGCGGGCGCGCTCACGGCCGCCTATCTGGCCGCACACACACCCCGGAACTGCCGCTGGGCGCTGGCCGGGCGCAACCCGGCCAAGCTGGAGCAGCTGCGGGACAGGCTGACGAACATCGACCCGTCCTGCGCCGACCTGCCACTGCTACGGGCCGACAGCGGCGACCCGGACTCGCTGCGCGCGCTCGCGGCCGGTACCCGGGTGCTGGTGACGACCGTCGGCCCGTATGTGGTCCATGGCGAGCCACTGGTCGCCGCCTGCGCCGCGGCCGGTACCGACTATGTCGATCTGACCGGTGAGCCGGAGTTCGTCGACCGGATGTACGTCCGCCACGATGCGACGGCCCGCGCCTCCGGTGCACGCCTCGTGCACGCCGGCGGTTTTGACTGCGTCCCGCACGACCTGGGAGTCCTCTTCACGGTGGGGCTCCTCCCCGAAGGCGTTCCCGTACGCATCGACGGCTTCGTACGGACCAATGCGACGTTCTCCGGCGGCACCCTGGCCTCCGCGCTGACCGTCGCATCGCGTCCGGTCGCCATGATGCGGACTGCCCGGGAGCGTCGGAGGACCGAACCCCGGCCGGCCGGCCGTACGGTGCGGGCGCCGTTCGGACCGCCTCTCAGGAGCGGCGAAACGCGCACCTGGGGTGTGCCGTTGCCGACCCTCGACCCGCAGATCATCGCCCGCTCGGCCGCCGCGCTGGACCGCTACGGTCCCGACTTCCGCTATCGCCACTACGCGGGCGTACGGCGGCTGCCGATCGCCGTCGGCGGGGCACTGGGGGCCGGCGCCCTGTATGCGCTCGCCCAGGTGCCGCCCGCGCGGCGCTGGTTGTCGCAGCGTCTGGAGCCGGGCGACGGGCCTGGCCCCGAGCGGCGTGCACGCAGCTGGTTCACGGTGCGCTTCGTCGCCTCCGGCGGCGGCAAACGCGTGATCACCGAGGTCTCGGGCGGTGACCCCGGCTACGACGAGACGGCGAAGATGCTCGCCGAGTCGGCGCTGAGCCTGGCCTTCGACGACCTCCCGGAGACCGCGGGCCAGGTGACGACCGCGGTCGCCATGGGGGACGCGCTGACGGCCCGCCTCCAGGATGCGGGCATCACGTTCCGCGTCGTCCAGGGGTAGTTCGGCCCCAGGCCGGTCCCGCGGATCCCGCACCGCGATGGCGCCGTCAGGCGTTCACGAGCGCTCTGCGGCACAACGAGTCCGCGGCCCGGGTCGTCTCCGGAAGCCGGTACTCGGCCGCCAGGTGGAGGGTGTGCGCGCAGGCCCGGTCGAGGTCGATGCGGTGCCCTACGGAGACGAAGACCGGTTTGACGCCCTTTTGGGTCCGCAGCGCACGTCCCACCTCCTCGGCACCGTCCAGTAGAGGGGAGGTGGCGCCGCGGTCCGGCCCGGGAGGTTCGTACCGGAAGGTGAAGGGGTTCTTGGCGACGCCGATGGTGGGCAGCCCGGTCAGCACCCCCAGATGACAGGCGAGCCCGAAGCGGCGTGGATGCGCCAGCCCGTACCCGTCGCAGACCACGAGGTCAGGGGTGCGGGCGAGACGCCCGAGGGCATCGAGCGCGGTGGGAATCTCGCGGAAGGCGAGCAGCCCGGGGACGTACGGGAAGGAGACCTGCCCGACGGCGGTGGCCTCGTCGACGACGGCGCGGGTGCGGGCGTCCAGCGCGACGGCGGCAGCGGCAACGACACCGCGTGCGTCGTCATAGGCGACATCGACTCCGACCACGGTGCCCGCGAATCCCGGTTCCGGACCGGATTCATCGAGCCGCACAGCGGGCCGCAACCGGTCCTGGACCGCGCGCGCCTGGTCCTCGTCGGCCGGCCAGTGCCGCAGTTCGTCGTCGCAGGAGATCATTCCGGGAGTGTCCATGGTGACCGCCACGCTACCGAACCGGTGCCCGAGCCCCGGCCGGACGGATCGGCTCACGCTGGATACGGTCCGCCTGCCTCATCTCCGTCCTCGGCGTGCCCGCCCTCTCCGTTCCCGCCGGATTCACGCCGGGCGGCCTGCCCGTGGTGCTGCAGTTCATCGGTGCACCGCGCGCGGATCTCGCCGCCTCCGGGCGGGCCATTCCTACGAGCGGGCGACGCAGCGCAGGCGGCGGCGCCCGGACCGGCCCACGACCTGATCGAGACGCCCTGATCGAGACACCCTGAACCCCCTTGCGCGCACCACTTCCCGGGCCTGCGGCGCTCCGGTGGGGAACTGCGCGATCAGCCGGCCACGCCTTTCGCGCAGTAGTACCCCGGCCTGCGCATTCCCCTCCAGGAGGAGGCCAGGCTTGCGGTCCGGTCGCTCCTCTATATTGCAGCTATGTTCGTACTGGAACTCACCTACACCGCGCCCCTCGAACGCGTCGACGCCGCCCTCCCGGAGCATGTGGAATGGCTGCAGAAGGAGTACGCCGCGGGGCATTTCATCGCTGCCGGCCGTAAGGTCCCGCGTGACGGAGGCGTGATTCTCGCCGCCGGGACGGACCGAGCGACCGTCGAGCGGATCGTGGCCGAGGACCCGTTCTCCGTCGCCGGGGTGTGTGAGTACCGGATCACGGAGTTCGTGGCGACGACGACCGCCCCGGCTCTGGAGCAGTACCGGGAACAACTGCCGTCCTGAGGCACCGCCCTCCCGGCCCGGACCGCCGGTGAGCGGGCAGTCCGGGCACCGCCATCAGTGCGCTTGTCGCGGAGAGCTCCCGCCGTGGCGGCCGGCGGGTGGACGGGCGGGCGGGCGGGCGGGCGAAGTACTCGATCCCGTCCGTCAGTGCGGCAGACACCCTCCGGCGCTACGAAGCCGTGGTCGGCGGCACCGCTGCATCACCGAGTCGTCCGGGGCTTTCCGAAGCGGGTGATGCGGGTGATGCGGGCCAGCGTCCCCCGTTACGCCAGTAGTCCTGGATCTCCTCGAGCTGACGCCCCTTGGTCTCGGGCGCGGTGAGGGTCGCGAAGACCAGTGCGGCGAGCGCGAGGACGCCGAGGCCCGCGAAGGTCCGGGCCGCACCCGCCCAGGCCATCAGGGAAGGGAAGAACTGGGCAATCAGGAGATTGGCGACCAGATCGGCGGTGAGCATCACCGAAGCTCCGGTCGAGCGCAGTTGGGCAGGGAACGACTCGCTCGCATAGACCCAGATCAGCGATCCGAAGCCGAAGTTGAAGGCCGCGGTGAACAGCAGGATGGCGGCGAAACCCACCCAGGTCGTGGCACCGTGCAGCCGGCCCGTACCGAAGACCGCGGTCAGGACGGCGAGCATCACGACCATCGTGCCGATACCGCCGAGCAGCACCACCCGACGGCCGAGCCGGTCGATGATGAGGATGGCGAGCACCGTCGCGGCCAGCGAGGCGAGCTGGACGAAGGACGGCAGCAGGAAGTTCTGGCCGTTGCCGGCGAAGCCCATCTCCTCGAAGATCTGCGGGCTGTAGTACGTCACGGCGTTGATGCCGGTGATCTGGCAGAAGAATCCCAGGCCGACGACGAAGAGTGCGGCCCGCGCATACGGCTTGCGCAGCAACGAGCGCGCCGGTCCACCGCTCTCGTCCGCGAGCGCCGCCGCCACTACAGCAACCTCCGCGCGGGGATCGACGTCCGGATCGGTCATGGCCATGACCTCGACGGCTCGCTCCCTGTCACCCTTGAGGACGTACCAGCGCGGGGTGTCCGGCAGCCTCAGCAGCGGGATCAGCACGAGTGCGGCGGGGATCGCGGAGAGGCCGAGCATCCAGCGCCAGTGACCGCCGCCGGACAGGCCCCAGTTGACGAAGTAAGTGATGACGATGCCCGCGACCGTGGCCACTTGATAGGCGGCGACGGAGGCTCCGCGGATGCGGGCCGGGGTCGATTCGGCGACGTAGAGCGGGGCGGCGACGATCGAGATGCCGATGGCGATGCCGAGCAGGAAGCGCACGATGTCCAGTACCACGACGTTGGGCGCGAGGGCGGAGAGCGCGACGAACACGGCGTACGAGCCGGCGACGATCAGCATCGCGGCCTTGCGGCCCAGGGCATCGGCGAGCTTGCCGCCGAGCAGCGCGCCCACGATGGAGCCGAACACCAGGATGCTGTTGACCAGGCCCTTTTCGGCCTCGGTGAGATGGAAGTCCTTGCTCAGAAACACCAGGGCACCGGAGATGCTGCCGGTGTCGTAGCCGTAGATGACACCGACGACGGCGCCGGTGAGCGCGAACAGCCTGCCGGTGCGGCGTGCGGCCTTGGATGACGGTGACGGGGGCGTCGCGGAGAGCGTGGCAATGGACATGGGGAGTCCTTTGTGCGGCGGAGCGGGCCTTGCTGCATGACTGAAGCCATGTGACTGATCTTGCGAGTATTTGGCTTCTTTCACGCAACTGTCAACACCAAGTTTTCATGCCCCAGCCACTCCGCACCGCTCCCCCATCCACCCCGCCAGGACCGCCCATCGGGTCCCGTCTGCACCACCGCAACGCCTCCCACCTCTGATACATCCACCCGTACGAGGGATGGAGCTCTGAACTTTTTCTGCGTACAGTCGATTGCAACGAAGCTCAATGTTGCAGTTTCACGCAAGACAATCAGAGCAGTCAGAGCGGTCATTAGGTGCACCGCACGGGAGGGTGGGTCATGAACGAGATCTCGTACATGGAGCAGGAGCTGCGCAGTCAGCCGGAGACCTGGCGGGAGGCGGCCCGGATCGGGGCGGCGGCAGGCCGGCTGCCCAAGGCCGGACAGCGGGTGGCCGTCGTCGGCTGCGGCACCTCATGGTTCATGGCGCAGTCATATGCGGCGCTGCGCGAGGCAGCCGGACAGGGTGTGACGGACCCGTTCGCCGCCTCCGAGGCGTTCCTCGGCAGTGACCGCGGCTATGACGCGGTGGTCGCGATCACCCGGTCCGGCACCACGACCGAGGTACTGCGGGTGCTCGATGCCGTCAAGGGGCGCATCCCGACGGTGACGATCATCGGTGACCCCCAGACACCGGCGGTGACGGTCTCCGACGAGACGGTCGCGCTGCCTTTCGCCGACGAGAAGTCGGTGGTGCAGACCCGTTTCGCGACAACGGCGCTGACGCTGCTGCGCGCGCATCTGGGCGAGGACATCTCCCGGGCGGTGGCCGATGCGGAGGAGGCGCTGGCCGCGCCGGTGGAGAAGGAATGGGTGGACGCCGAGCAGTTCTCCTTCCTCGGGACGGGCTGGACGTTCGGTCTGGCCAATGAGGCGGCGCTCAAGATGCGGGAGGCGTCACAGAGTTGGACGGAGTCCTACCCTGCGATGGAGTACCGCCACGGTCCGATCGCGATAGCCGCACCCGGCCGGGTGACGTGGCTGTTCGGTCAGGCACCGGACGGACTGGAGGCCGATGTGCTGCGCACCGGTGCGCGCTTTGTGTGCCATGCGCGCGATCCGCTGGCGGATCTGGTGCTGATCCAGCGGGTGGCGCTGGAGCGGGCCCGTGCCCGCGGCCTGGACCCGGACAACCCCCGCAGCCTGACCCGTTCGGTGATGCTCGAGGCGCCGGCCGCCCCGTAGACATCCCCTCCCCTCACGTCAACCAGTCCCGTCCGCAAGGGAGTCAGCATCCCATGCCCCTCGTTCCGACCTCATCGATCGTCGATGCCGCGCATGAGGCGCGGGTCGGTGCCGCAGCCTTCAACGTCATCCATCTGGAGACAGCCGAGGCACTTGTCACGGCTGCCGAGCGCACCGACATTCCCTTGATTTTGCAGATCAGCGAGAACTGCATCCGCTACCACGGCAGCCTGCTGCCCCTCACCCGTGCCACCCTCGCGCTCGCCGAGGGCTCCACGGCCCCGATCGCGGTGCACCTCGACCACATCACCGACGCGGAGCTGGTCCGCCAGGGCATCACCGCCGGGGTGGGATCCGTCATGGTGGACGCCTCAGCTCTCCCGTACGAGGAGAACGTGGCCACCACTGCCGAACTCACCGCCTGGTGCCATGACCGTGGCGCCTATGTCGAGGCGGAACTCGGCGAGGTCGGCGGCAAGGACGGGGTGCATGCGCCAGGGGTCCGCACGGACCCGGACGAGGCCCTGGCCTTTGTCCGGGCGACAGGGGTGGATGCCCTCGCCGTGGCCGTCGGCTCCTCACACGCGATGCATGAGCGCACGGCCGTACTGGACAAGGACCTCATCGCGGCGCTGCACACCGCTTTGCCGGTGCCGCTGGTACTCCATGGCTCCTCCGGAGTGCCGGACGACGAGCTGCGGCGGGCCATCGCCGCCGGAATGACGAAGATCAATATCTCCACTCATCTGGTCTCCGTCTTCACCAATTCGATACGGCACACGCTGGGCGCCGACCCTTCGCTCGTCGACTCCCGTAAGTACCTCAAGCCCGCCCGGGAGGCGGTGGCCGAGGAAGCGGCGAGGCTGCTGGACGTACTGGGCACTCCGGCCGCGGTTGCGGACCGGTACGCAGCCCCGGCGCCGGCCCGGGGGTGAGGCAGCAGCGGGCGACCACCACCCGGCAGCGCTGCGTCCGCGGGGACGGGACGGTCTGCCGCGGTGGAGCAGAAGGGCCTCTACCGTGCGTCACAGTGGCCGGCCGGGACGAATTAGGCTCGCGTCATGAAGCGCCATGAACGGATGAACGCCCTGCTCGAGCTGCTCGGGGACCGGGGCCGGGTGGACGTCGAGGAGGCGGCGACCGCACTGGAGGTCTCGGCCGCCACGATGCGGCGCGACATGGACGCCTTGGCCGAGCAGCAGTTGCTGACCCGCACCCGGGGCGGGGCGGTGCTCAGCTCCGTGGCGTACGACCTGCCGATCCGCTACAAGCATGCTCACCGGTCGGAGGAGAAGGAGGCCGTGGCGAAGGCGGCGGCGAAGCTGGTCGAGCGGGGGGATGTGGTCGGGCTGAGCGGTGGCACGACGACCACGGCGATCGCCCGGGTGCTTGCCACCCGCCCGGACTTCGCCGAGGCCGGCCCGCAACCGCATCTGACGATTGTCACCAACTCCCTCAACATCGCCAATGAGCTGGCCGTGCGGCCGCAGATCAAGATCGTGCTCACCGGTGGGGTGGCGCACTCCCGGTCGTTTGAACTGGTGGGTCCGTTCAGCGAGTTGGTGCTGCAGCAGATCTCCATCGATATCGCCTTCATCGGAGCCAACGGCATGGAGCCGATGATGGGGGCCACGGTGCATGACGAAGCGGAGGCCCGGGTCAATCGCCTCATGGCCGAGCGTGCCCGGCGTGCCGTGGTCGTCGCGGACTCATCGAAGATCGGCGAACGGTGCTTCGCCCGGGTCGGCGGTGCCGATGTCTTCGACACGTTCATCACGGACAGCGGAGCGAAGGAGGAATCCCGCCGTGAATTCGCGGACCGAGGGCTGAGAGTGGTGACGGCACGCCCGTCAGCCGGCGAGTGAGGTAGCCCTTACCGGATACCCCCACGGGATACCCACGGCCGTCCGGTCGTCGGACCCGGCGGTACGACCGAGCCGACGGGCCGATCCGACGGTCCGTGCCGGCGAGCCGCGCCGAGCCGACGAGCCGAGCCCACGGGCGACGGGCTCCTGGGAGTCCCGTCCCTCACCTGGCCCGCCGGACTGATCCAGCCCGGCCTGCCCGGCTCGCGGCCTGCCTGGTCCGACCTGCCCGGACCGACGTCCCCGACCCGACGTCCCCGGTCCGGCGTGCCCGGCCCGGCCTGCCCGGTCCGGCGTGCCCGGTCCGCGCCCTTTGGTCCAGGTCCGACCCCACCGGGCCGGGGGGCGTGCCCGGCCCGCCTCGTCCGGGGCCCGCCCCGCCCCGGTTGCGAAAGGGCCGCGCTTGTGTCGCGCTTGTGTCCCCGTGTGGCCCCCGGGGCTGATTCACCCTGAGCCTGTATGGACAATGGGGAATGAACGTGCGAACCGCGTACGGACTTCGCGGGGGAAAACCGAGCTTTCCAACGGGGGAGATGTCGTGCGGAAGATCATGGCCATAGCGCTGGCAACGGTGGCGTGCAGCGCCTCTCTGACACTGGCCGGCGCCTCGACCGCGTCGGCCGCCGAGCGGCCGCCCCATTGCGTCGTGGTGCGGAAGTACTTCAACAAGAGCCACCAGCGCTACGTCCGCCTGACGAATCTGTGTTCCCGGCGGGCCGCGTGCTTCACCATCGTCGTCCCGCATCAGCGCGACCCCCACGGCGGCCTGCCCAAGGGCGCAACCAAGGACGTCCGCTATGGCACGACCTGGCAATCGCGGGCCCTGTATGTGAAGAACGCTCCCTGCTGAGCGGCCGCCGATAAGCCGCCCCGCCTCGACGGTGCGCAGATCGTGCCCACCGTCGGCAGGGGTCAGACGCGTACGGCGATGCCGTCCAGCACCATGGAGAGGTACTGGCGGGCGATCTCCTCGGGGCTGTGCTGTCCCCCCGGCCGGTACCAGCTCGCCGCGACCCAGACGGTGTCGCGGACGAAGCGGTAGGTGAGCCGGATGTCGAGGTCGGTGCGGAAGACGCCGTCGGCCACACCTCGTTCCAGCGTGCCCAGCCAGGCCTTTTCGAATTTCTGCTGGGAGTCGGCGAGGTAGCCGAAGCGGGGCTGGGCAACGAGGTGCCTGGACTCCTTCTGATAGATGGCGACGGCCGCGCGATGCCGGTCGATCTCCCGGAAGGACTCGGTGACCAGGGCTTCGATGGTCTCTCTGGGGCCGAGCCCGGCGGCGAGTACGGCGTCATAGCCGTCCCAGAGCTCGGTCAGAAAGCTGGACAGAATCTCGTCCAGCATCGATTCCTTCGAATCGAAGTGGTAGTAGAGGCTGCCCGCGAGCATCCCGGCCTCGTCCGCGATACGGCGGACGGTGGTGGCGTTGTAGCCGTGTGCGGCGAATACCTCCGCCGCGGTGTTGAGCAGTTCGCGGCGGCGCTCCGGTGACGCGTTCGCGGTCGTCGTCTTCTTCTTGGCGGCTGGCACCTGGCTATTGTCGCCCCGCCCACCACCTTCTGTGCGTCCCAGGTTGCCGCCTCTGTCGCACCTGTCGCACCTGTCGCACCTGCCGCACCTTCGCGTCCCACGCGCTTACCCCCTCGGCCCCCTCCCTCAACTCCCCTCCCTCAACTCCCCTCCCTCGGACTCCCCCCTCGGACTCCCTCCCCGGGCTCCCTTCCCTCTGCTGCCCTATCCGTCTACCGCTCCCCCTTGCCGCTCCCTTCCCTTGGCACGTCCTTGCTGCTCCCTTCCCTGATACGTCGTTGCGGCCCCCGTACGACTCTTGGATGCGGATGACGCAACGGCGCGAACACATTTCTTTTACTAGTAAAACACCTGCTAATCTCTCCTTATGGGGAAGCACGCCAGACCGACCGGAAAGAGCGCGCGCACCGCGCCGGGCAGCGCGGTGCGCGCTCGGCCGTTGCCGATCAGGAGCACCGTGCGACTGCGCCGCCCCGTCGACATCTGGCACAAACCGGCACTCAGTGCGGTGGCGGCGCTGGCGCTCCCCGACCTCGCGTTGTGCGCCCTGGGCCGGCTGGATCTGATCCTGTACACCTCGGCCGGGGCGATGTGCGCCCTCTATGCGCACGGCCTGCCGTACGCCGCCCGCGCCCGCACTCTGTTGTGGGTGGTGCTCGGAATGGTCGCCGGTCTGGGCCTCGCGCTGACCGCCGCCTCGCTGACCACCTCGACGGCGCTGCTCGTCGTGCTGGCTTCGCTGATGGCCGCGGTCCACAAGATGGTGTGTGATGCCACGCGCATCGGCCCGCCGGGGAACCTCATCCTGACGTTCATCGCGGCGTCGGCGTTCTTCGTGCCGCAGCAGCTCGGCCAGGTGCCCCAGCACATGGCGCTGGCGCTCGGCGCCGGGGGACTCGCCTGGCTGGTCTGTATGGCACCGGCCCTCATCCGGCCACAGGGACCCGAGCGCATCGCCGCCGCCCGCGCGCTGGAGGCCGCCGCGGGACTGCTGCGTACGGCCCCGGGCTCCGGCGGGGCGGATCCGGCCGGTGTGGCACACGCCCGGCATGCCACCGCCGCCGCCGTGAACGCCGCCTGGCACACGCTGTTCCTGGTCCGGGCGCGCACCCCGGCGAAGGCCACCGCGCGGGCCGGGCTCGAACGACTGCTGGTGCGGGCCGAGTCGGTGCTGGGGCACGATGCCCGCTCCGCCGCAGACAAAGCCGAGCGGCTCAGCTCCTGGGCGCGTGAGCTGCGTAGCGGGCGCCCGTTGCCCGGAGTGGTGCTGACGGCCGCTGAGGCCGGGGAACTGGTGGGAGTCGCTGACGAGGCGTGGCAGCCGCGGCGGCCCGCGCCCGGTGGTCCGCACGGGGTGCGGGCGGTGTTCACCCGGCTCGCACCCGGGTCACCGCTGCTGCCCATCGGCGCGCGGGTCGCCATCGGGTGTGTGCTGGCGGGCTGGGCATCGATGGCCGTCGGCGTCGGCCACCCGTACTGGGCCGTGGTGACCGCGGCCTCGATCTACCAGGCCAACACCACACTCTCCTGGCAGCGGGCGCTGCAGCGCACCCTCGGCAATCTGCTCGGTCTCGTGCTCTACACCGCGCTGCTGCCACTGATGCACCTCGGGCCGCTCGTGATGATCGTGCTGGTGCTGGCCTTCCAGCTCGGCGCGGAGGCCGGCATCACCCGTAATTACTGGCTCGGCTCGGTGTGGGTGACGCCGATGGCGCTGCTGCTGACCGAGTTCGGCAGTCGGCTGCCGGCGCGGACGCTGATCACCGACCGCTGGATCGACACCGTGGTGGGCGCGACGGTGGGGCTGGCCTGCTGTGTCCTGGTCACCAACCGGCGGGCCGCCGACCGTATCGAGGCCGCCCTGGAGCGGGTTGCGGCTGCGGAGGCCGCTGCATTGCGGCTGCTGACGACGGGGGACGCCCCCGGGGAGTTCGACGCCCGGGAGACCGGCTGGGCCCGTGACCGGCTGGCCGGTGGTCTGGTCGAACTCCGCGAGGCCGTGGAGGTGGCGGCCGGCGAGTGGTGGCAGCGCGCCCTGCCGCAGGAGCGGATCGCGCGTGCCGAGCAGCAGGGTCACCGGGCGCTGGCCGGTCTCGTGGGGCAGCACTCGACACCGGTGCCGGCCGCCTGACCCGCCTGCCCGCCCGGGGCCGCGGCCGGCACCGTACGGCAGGCACAATTAGGGGCGTACGAGATGGCGGAGAGGAGTGTGCGGGTGACCGAGGACATCGTCGCGGGGGTGCTGCGCCAGTGGCAGCGGGTGCACCCCGGGCTGGACACCGGCCCGATGGCGGTGATCGGGCGGCTCAACCGCTGCTCCGCGCTGCTGCAGCAGGCAGCCGATGCGCCGCTGCGGAAGGCCGGGCTCACCCGTCCCGAATTCGACATCCTCGGCACCCTGCGCCGGATGGACCGCGAGCTGACCCCCGGGCGGGTGGCCCGAGAGACCTTTGCGTCCGGTGCCGCGGTGACCAAACGCGTACGGCAGCTGGAGGAGCGTGGGCTGATCGCCCGCCGCCCCGACGAACGGGACCGCCGCGTCGCGCATCTCTCGCTCACCGACGAGGGACGCGAGACCATCGACCAGCTGCTGCCCGAGCAACTGCGGTACGAGGCGGCGCTGCTCGACGGCATCGGCGATCAGCGGCAGGAGCAACTCTCCACGGCACTGGGCGAATTGCTGGTGGTACTGGAGGGGCGGCTCGGCAGCCTGATGGAGTGAGGGAGGCGGCCGTGACCCCTGGACGCCCGTCCCGGCCCGGCGCCTCGCCCGTCCCGGCCCGGCGCCTCGTCCGTCCCGGCCCGGCGCCTCATCCGTCCGCCCTCCTGTCTGCCGGCGCGCGCCCCGCCTCCGCCTTCCACCATTCAGGCCTCCACCACGCCGCCCCGCCACGCCGACCCGCTCCGCCCGTGCGACGTCGGGGCCGCTGTCAGGGCTCCAGCCGTGCGATCCGGCCGCGCTCTCCGGCGGCCCAGCAGCCCAGGTCGGGGGCGCAGTCAACGGTGTCGTACGAACCGTGGTCGAAGGTGTGCCAGGTACGGCCGCCGTCGAGGGTCAGATCGCTGCCCGACGGACCGACCGCGAGGGCGAGGCGACGGGAGTGCGGGAGCCAGGCGGCGCCGGAGCGGTAGGCCTTCGGGGGTTCGACGGCCGGTGTCCAGGTGGCGCCGGCGTCAGCGCTGACCGCGGCGGCACGGGGCGAGGGCCGGCCGGGGCGGAAATCGCCGCCGACCGCGAGGGCATGGGTGCGGTCGCGCAAGGCGAGGGCGAAGACGCCACGGGCCGGGTCGCCCGCGGGTACCGGGGTATCGGTGACCGACCAGGTACGGCCGCGGTCGGCGGTGTGCAGCACGCGGGCGGTGGCCGCGCCACCGGTGGCGATCCAGGCATCACGGCGGCCGGCCGACACCAGGCACTGGCCGCTGGCGGCGAACGCGGCTTCGCCCTTCTGGGCCGGCGGCATCCCGTCGGACGGCAGTACGTGCCAGCTGCGGCCGCCGTCCGCGGTGGACAGGATGCGGTACCTGCCGTCGACGGGGTCGCTGAGTGCGATGCCGTGCCGCCGGTCGAAGAACGTCAGGCAGTCGTAGAACGCACGGGGGTCGGTGTTGCGGAAGCTTTCGGTCCAGGTGGCGCCGGCATCGTCGGTGCGGAAGACGCGTGAGGCCTCGCCCTCACCGATCGCGAGGACGACCGCGCGGCGCGTATCGAGTGCCTCGACGTCACGGAACTCCAGTCCCCCGGCGCCGGGTGGGGAGATGTCGCTCCAGTGCTTACCACCGTCGTGGGTGCGCAGCACGGTGCCCGCCGTACCCGCGACCCAGGCGGTCGTACGGCTGACGGCCGCAAGACCGCGAAAGCGGGCGGTGCTGCCGCTGTCCTTGAGCCGCCAGCCGGCGTGCGGGGTGGTGAGCGACGCCGCCGGCACCGGCTCGCCGGCTGCCGTCTGCGCCACCGCGGACGAACCGGCGCCCCTGGTTGCGAACGGCGCCGCGTCCCTGGTCCCGTAGGGCCCCGCGTCCCTGGTCCCGTAGGGCCCCGCGTCCCTGGTCCCGTGCGGAGCCGCGTGAGCGGTCCCGGGGGCGCTCGCGGAGGTGGTTCCGTACGTGTGGGTGCTCGTCTGGCGGGCCGCGGCCGCCGGGCCTGCCGCCATTGCTGCGAGCACCGCCGCACCGGCGGTTACCGCCGCCCAGCGCCGGGCCCGGCGCGTACCCCGCACCCCCCTCGCACCCCGGTCCGAGCCCCCGAACAACAAGCGTCCCGTGCGCCTCATTCGCCCCACCCCGCTCTGGTTTTGGGCTGGAAGCTAGCCCAACCCGACCGCGCCGTCCAGACCGTCGTCATCCAGCCGACCACCGTCCACAGACGTCCAGCACCGCCCACCCCTGCTCGCGACAACCGGCGCGCGCCGCCGTCCTGCGCCGCCGCCCTACGTCACCGGCCCACGTCACCGGTCCACGTCACCGGCGGCGAGTGAGGTCACGATCACGGCGCAGCGATGGCGTGCCACCGGCACGACACCACGTCTGACGGGCCGTCAAATCAGGCACCCAGGGACCGATCACCCACCCCGGGTGCACGCCAAAGAGGGCATATGCGCACATTCAACGGCCCGTGATGCAGGTCACGTGGGAATCCAATGCACCTGGCGCGATGACCTGCGCGTCCTAGTAGTCAAAGACCCAACGATCCGCACCGAATGCAAGGGAGCCGGCGATGTCCAGAGTCATCGACCAAGCCGTTCAGGCCCGTCTCATCGCGACCGCTCCCCGGTCGCAGGTGATTCCGGCGAGCCTGCGTTATGACCGCGCCGACCCGTTCGCGGTGCGCTTGGTCTTCCCGCCCGCCGCGTCGCTGGACGGAGCCGAGGTGGCGTGGACGTTCGGGCGGGATCTGCTGGAGGAGGGTCTGTGCGAGCCGGCCGGGGCGGGCGACGTGCAGATCTGGCCGTACGACTCCGACGCCGTGGTGATGGAGTTTCACGCCGTCGGTGGCATGGCGGTCGTGCAGTTCGACGCACAGGAACTGCGGGCTTTCCTGGCCCGGTCGTACCAACTCGTCGCAAAGGGCGACGAGGCGCGGCATCTGGACGTCGAGGCCGATCTCGCCGCGCTGTTGCGCGAGGCGTAGGACTCGCCCCCTGACAGCGATGATGCGGGCGCGCACCTCCTCCGAGCCTCGCGCCCTCAGCCTCGCCCCGGTATCCCTCTGCATTCTCCCGCAAGCTCGCCGTCTCAAGTTCGCCCCGCCGCCGCAGTCGGAGGCTCATCGGCGGGCAGCAGGCGGCACTTGGACATCCCCCGGCGCAGGAGCCGCCCCGTCGGTCGCACTGCCGATCGCTCCGTCGGCCGCACTGCCGATCACCCCGTCGGCCGCCCCGTCGGCCGCCCCGCCAATCGCCGCGTCGGCCCCGCGACCGGGCGGCACCGGCGCAGGTTGCCCTTCCGCTGTACGGCCCGCCCCGAAGAGGTTCGCCAGATGCAGATCCAGCAGCCGTAGTGCGGTCCGGGAGTCGTGCACACCCAGCAGGACGTAGGTGGCGAGCCCGTCGGCCATGCTGATCAGCAGCATCGCCTCGTCCTCGGTGGCACGCTCCGGCGGCACCTCACCACGGTCCGCGGCCAGCCGCAGCTGGTCGGCGAAGAAGGCACGGAGCCGGGGGATGCCGTTCTCGGCCTCGGCGCGCAGGGTCTGGTCGTGCACCGCGCGGGCGAAGTAGGCGGCGCCGACCAGCAGTCCGATGCGGCTCTTGTCGTCCAGCGGCAGCATTCCCGACAGGCAGGCGCGCAGCACCTCGCGCGGCGTCGGCTCCTCGGTCAGCTCCTCGATACGCGCGCGGATCCGGGCCGCGGCGAGCCGGTTGATGCGCTGGAGGGCGAAGAGGAGCATCTCGTCCTTGGTGCGGAAGTAGTGCTGCAGCCGGCCGAGCGAGATACCGGCCTCCGCGGCGACGTCGCGCAGGCTCGCGCCGTCCAGCCCGCGGGTGCTCGCAATCCGCCACAGCGCCTCGGAGATCTCCTGGCGCCTGGCTTCGTGGTCCACCTTCTTGGGCACGGATGACCTCCTTCGTACAGTGCGCGGCCCGTCGCACAGGGCGGCACATGGCGGCACATGACTCCGGTCAGGGTGCCCGGCCGCTTTTACAAGTCGCTTGTACCGTTATAACGTATCGCCACTCAATACGCTTGACTTGGAAACCGGTGACCCTCATGCCCGAGCCCGCCGCCCCACTGCTGCGCCCGCCCCGCCACCGGGTCGATCCCCGGGCCCGTCGCTGGTGGACGGTCCAGGCACTGCTGACGCTCAGCGGTCCGATGCTGCTCACCGCACTCGCCATGGCGGTCCTGTCCCTCCTCTTCTTCCCGGGCGCGCTGCCGTGGTTGGGCCCGCTCCTGCTCGTGGTGCTCGTACTGCCGGCCGTCGGCTATCTCGTGGTCATGCCACGGTGGCGGTATGCGGTGCACGCCTGGGAGCTGGGCGGACGTGCGGTCTATGCGGCCGGCGGCTGGTTCTGGCAGAAGCGGCGGATCGCTCCGCTGACCCGGGTGCAGACGGTGGACACCGTGCGCGGACCCCTGCAACGGCGGTACGGACTGGCGACGGTGACCGTCACCACCGCGTCGACCGCGGGCGACATCAAGATCGCGGGACTGTCGGACGCGGACGCCGAGGAACTGTCCCGGCGGATCGGCGAGGCGGCGCAAGACGTACCGGGTGATGCCGCATGAGCGCGCCGCTGGAGCCCGAGGTACCCGGCATGGACCGGGACGCACGAGGGGTGGACCGCGACGCGCCCGGCACGGATCGCGGCACGCGAGGCATGGACCGCGGCGCACCAGGCATGCCTACCGCCATACCCGGCACACCCACCGCCGTACCTGCCGCGCTCACCGACGCACCCGGCACGCGGCCCGGCACGGCCCCATGGCGGCGGCTGGATCCGCGCACACTGCTGGTGCACTGCGGCTGGATGGCCGCGCCGCTCGGTTCGCTGGCGCTGACGGCGCTGGCCACCGGGGGCCGGATCACCACCGGAGCCTGGTTCACGCTCGCCGCCATCGCCGTCTCGTTCGGCGTGGTCACCACGATCGGCCTGATCCGCTGGGCCCGTACGGACTTCCGGATCTCCCTCCCCCAGCCTGCGGACGGCTCGGGAACGGATGCTCCCGGCGGTGGCGGCGGGCGCCACGCCCGGACCCTCGACGTACGCAGCGGACTGCTGAACCGGCGGCTGCGCAGTGTCCCGTTGCACCGCATCCGCACCGTCGATCTGACGGCTTCACCGCTGCACCGGCTGCTGGGCGTCACGGTGTTGCGAGCCGGTACGGCGGGCTCGGGGGACGGCCGCAGCGAGTTGTCGCTGGAGGCACTCGCGGTCCCGGAGGCGGAGCGGCTGCGCGCGGAACTACTCGCGTACACGGACGTCGAGGCGGTCGCGAACGACCCGGTCGTGGCCCGGATCAGCTGGCGCTGGCTGCGGTATGCGCCGCTCACCTTCTGGGTCATCGGCGGGGTGTTCGTGGTGGCCGGTTCGGTCTACCGGGTCCTGGACGGCATCGGCATCGAGGCCTGGAAACTCGGCTTCGTCCAGCGGGCGTTCACCGAATTCGGCGCAAGTGCGCTGTGGCTGACGATCCCGGCGGCGCTGCTCGCGGTCCTCGCCCTCGGCTCGGTCGGCGCCGTCGCCCTGTACGTCGAGAACTGGTGGAACTACTGCCTGGAGTGGACCGACGCACGCACTCTGCGGGTGCGCCGCGGCCTGTTCACCACCCGCGCGGTCACCATCGAACGGGCCCGGCTGTGCGGGGTGTTGCTGCGCGAACCGCTGCTGTTGCGGGCCGGTGGCGGGGCGCTGGTACACGCGGTGGCGGGTGGTCTGGGCAACCGCGAGGAGAACCGCAAGCGCAGTGGGCTGCTGCCGCCGGCGCCCCGCCCGGAGGCGCTGCGGGTGGCGGGCGGCGCCCTGCGGTCACCGTTCCCGGGAAGCGTGTCGCCGGCCGGGCTGGCGCCGCACCCCCGCGTCGCCCTTCGCCGGCGCCGGGTGCGCGGACTGCTGTGGGCGGTGCTGCCCGGCACCGCCGTCCTCGCCGGCCTCGGCGCGGCGTTCACACCCGTTCTGCTGCACTGCGCCTGGATCTACGCGGTGATCACCACGGCGATGGTGCTGTGGCTGGCCCGGGACGCGTACCGCAATCTGGGGCACGGCGTGGACGGCCCGTATCTGGTGGCCCGCTCGGGCACCTTCAGCCGCGACACCCTGGCCCTCCAGCGCGAGGCCATCGCCGCCTGGACGTTCTCGACCTCGCCGTTCACCCGCCGGGCCGGCCTGGTCACCCTCACCGCCGCGGTCGCGGCGGGCGAGGACGGCTACCGGATCCCGGACCTCTCGGCCGCCGAGGCCCCGGCCTTCGCTGCGGCGGCTGCCCCGGGGATCCTGGAGGAGTTCCTGAGGCACCCCGGGACACCGGATCACCTTCCGGCGCAGCGACTGCCGTAGCGGCACGGGCACGTCATGTGCGGGGGCGCCGCTCCTTCGGCCGGAGGGGCAGCGCGCCGGTGACAACGCCGCGCCTGGCGCGCGACGGACCTCGGGACAACCCCTCGGCGACATGAGATACCTCACACGCATGTCGCGTGCACGACGAGCGCGGGCAGACCGTCCTACTGGACGAGCCATTGCCCAAGACCCGACAGCCGTGAGGGAGCAGCGCGATGAACCCCGTCATCGACCAAGCCGTCCAGGTCCGCCTCATCGCCACCGCTTTCGGCCCGCACCCGGTGCCCGCGGTGCTGCACTACCAGCCCGCCGATCCGCTGGCGGTACGGATGTTCTTCCCGCCGGAAATCTCGCTGGACGGCTCCGCCGTGGACTGGGCGTTCGCCCGCGAGCTGCTCGATGAGGGGCTGCGGCTGCCGGCCGGGCGCGGCGATGTGCGGGTGCGGCCGTCCGGCCCGGACCGCACGGTGATGGAGTTCCACGCGGCGGAAGGTATCGCCATGGTCCAGTTGAAGACCGAGGACGTCCGGCTGTTCCTCGCCCGCTCCTACGAGGCCGTACCCGCGGGCCGCGAGCAGGCGCACCTCGGCATGGACCGCGACCTCGCGGAGCTGTTCGGCGCGGCGTGAGGCGGGGCAAGCTCTTCGCGGCGTACGACCGGGGGAGGAAGCCGTCGGACCGCGAGGAGGAGGCCGTAGCCGCCGGGAATCCGGGAGGCGACGGCACGCCCCGGGGCCTGTCCGGCGGTCGGTGACGGACAGGCCCCGGGGTGACTCACGGGTCGGAGACGGCCGTCAGCCGCCCGGCCCGCACAACTCGCAGAACCCAGAAGGCCCTGCCCCGCCCGCGGGCAAGCGGACGGGGCAGGGCCGGGCGGGGCTTTGCGGATCCCGGCGCTTGCGAACGCCGGCGCTCTGCGGATCCCCTCAGCGCTTGGGGAATCCGAACCCGTAACCCTGCTGCTGCATCCACGGCAGCAGCCGGTCCATCGACTCGACGGTCCGGGCGCGGTTACCGCCGCCGTCGTGGAACAGGACCGTCGGCCCGTTGCGGAGTTCGCCGCGCACCGTTGACTCGATCGTCCCGACGCTGCCGCCCTCGAAGTCCTTGCTGTCGACGTTCCAGCCCAGCGGGCGCATACCGTGGTCCGCGGCCAGCTTCCGGCTGTAGGGCGTGAAGGCGCCGCCGGGGGCGCGGTAGTACTCGACCTTTGCGCCACCCGCCGCGTCCTCGATCATCTTCTGCGCGCCGAGTATCTGCTGCGACTGGTAGCTCTGTGGCTGGTGGTCCATACCGGTGTTGTGGCTGATGGTGTGGTCGCAGAGCCTGTGCCCCGCGGCCACCACCCGCTTGACGAGGTCCGGATGCGCCTTGGCCTGCGGGCCGATCATGCAGAAGACCGCTTTGACGTTGTGCTTCTTCAGCACGTCCAGCACCTTCGGGGTCCAGACCGGGTCCGGGCCGTCGTCGATGGTGATGTTGAGGCTGCGGCCGGGGCGGTCCGAGGCGTGCACGATGGAGGAGTCGACCGGAGCGACCGGGGCTGCCCGCTTGGGCTGCCCGCCGGCGCTCTCCGCCTCGGCCTGCGAAGTGGTCCCGAAATCGCCGAAGGCGAGCGCCCCCGCGACCCCGAGTGAGACCACTGCTGCCGCGGCCACTCCGATGATGCCGCCTTGAATGCCGAAGCGCCCTGCCATGCCGACCCCGTCCCTCATACCGTGCTCGTATGCGTACCGACCGGCGGTGGGCGCGTTGGCACGCACCGCCTTGCACCACATGAGATGCAGCAAAGTCCGGGAAGGCTGCTCCTGTTACGGATCCATCATGAAACTTATTGATACTGGACCCATGCCACGTGTACTTCTGATCGAGGACGACGCCGCCGTACGGGACGGAGTGTCCCTCGCCCTACGGCGGCGCGGCCACGAAGTGGCGGCCGCGGCCAGCGGCGAGGAGGGTCTGGAGGCCCTGCCGGGGTTCCGCCCCGACATCGTGCTGCTGGATCTGATGCTCCCCGGCAAGGACGGCTTCGAGGTGTGCCGGCTGATCCGTGCCGAGCGGCAGCTGCCGATCATCATGCTCACCGCCCGTGGCGACGATCTGGACGTGGTGCTCGGGCTGGAGGCCGGGGCCGACGACTACATCGTCAAACCGGCCCGCGGCGAGGTCCTCGAAGCACGGATGCGCGCGGTGCTGCGCCGTACCGCACTGCCCGCCGACGGCGCACCGGCCGCGGCGGAGCCGGGTCCCGCCCCGGTCGAGACCTATGGCGAACTGGCCATAGACCGCGCCGGCCTGGTGGTCGGCAAGGGCGGCCAGGATCTGTCGCTGGCCCCCTCGGAGATGAAGCTGCTGCTGTTCCTGTCCGCCACTCCGGGGCAGGTCTTCAGCCGCCAGCAGCTCCTGGAGCATGTGTGGGAGCACAGCTACCACGGCGATGCGCGGCTGGTCGACGCCTGTGTCATGCGGCTGCGGACGAAGATAGAGGACACCCCGCGCAGCCCCCGTTACGTCCAGACCGTGCGCGGCTTCGGCTATCGCTTCGGGCCCCTGTGAAGCGCCTCGCCGGCCGGGTGCCGGCCCTCCCCCGGCTGCGGGCGGGAAACCCCCAGCTGCTGCGCGGTCTGCGGGCCCGGCTGGTCGTGGGGTTCCTGGTGGTGGCCGCCGTCAGCGCGCTGACCACTGCCCTGCTGACCTATCAGGAAGCCCGTAACGCCATCCTCCAACGCTCCCAGGACATCGCCGTCAACGACCTGCGGGCGCAGGTGAATTCGCTGGCGCCCGAGCTGCCGGTGCCGCCGTCCCGGGCGGACCTGGATTCCCTGCGGGTCCAGCTGGAGCGCTCCGGAAAGTCCCGGGACTGGGACATTTCGGTACAGTACCGCGGCGTACGGGACACCGATGAAGGCGACCTGCGGGGCAGTGTCGTGATACCCACCGGCCTCAAGGAGTCGGTGGAGAAGCGCCATGTGCCGGCCTTCCAGCGCGTGGAACGCGACGGGGATCCCTGGCTGCTGATCGGGATGCCGGTGCGGCAGTCCGACGGCCGGGCCTCCGCGCTGTCCGTCTACGCCCAGCTCCCGCTGAGCGCCGAGGAGTCCAACGTCGAGGCACTGGTGAGCGCCGCACAGCGGGGCGCGCTGCCGGTGGTGATACTGACCGTGGTCCTGGCGCTGCTCGCCGCGCGCGGTGTGCTGCGGCCCGTACGGGGACTGCGGCAGGCCGCCGGACGGATCGCCGAGGGCAAGCTGGACACCCGGCTGGAGGTCAAGGGCGCCGATGAGATCGCGGATCTGTCCCGGACCTTCAACGACATGGCGGCCCGGCTGGAGGAGAGCATGGCCGAGCTGCGCCGCCTGGAGGCCAACTCCCGGCGGTTCGTCGCCGATGTCTCGCACGAGCTGCGGACACCGCTGGCGGCGATGACCGCGGTCACCGATGTGCTCGACGAGGACGCCGACTCCCTCGACCCCGACACCGCCTCCGCGGTCCGGCTGATCAGCCAGGAGACCGGGAAGCTCGCACGGATGGTGGAGGACCTGATGGAGGTGTCACGGTTCGACGCGGGGGCCGCGGCGCTCCATCTGGACGAGGTGGACGTCGCCGAGACCATCCGCAAGACCCTGCAGGCCAGGGCCTGGCAGAAGCGGGTGACGGCGGACCTGCCGGCGGACGTACGGGCCGGGCTCGATCCACGGCGGCTCGATGTGGTGGTCGCCAACCTGGTCGGCAATGCCCTGCACCACGGCGGCGAGCCGGTCCGGGTGCGGCTGCACGCCCCGGAGCCGGGCGCGGACCGGCTGCTGATCGAGATCGCCGACAGCGGGCCGGGCATCGACCCCGAGGTCCTGCCGCATGTCTTCGACCGCTTCTACAAGGCGGACTCCGCCCGCGCCCGCTCGGAGGGCAGCGGCCTGGGTCTGGCCATCGCGCTGGAGAACGTACGGCTGCACGGCGGCTCGATGCGTGCCGCCAACGCCCCCGGAGGCGGCGCGGTGTTCACGGTGGATCTGCCGCTGCGCCACGAGGAGGCGGTCGAGCCGGCGGCCGACGGGAGCACCGGTCCGCCGGACGAGGCATGGGCGGACGGGGAGCGGACCACGGACGGCGACCGGGGCGGCGTACGCCTCGAAGCCGGGAAGGAAAGCCACGCATGAGCGCCGAGAACGCCCCGGACGCCCTGCACGCGACGCGGACCCGGCGGCGGGTGCTGACCGGCGCGCTCACCGTTGCGCTGGGCGGCGTGCTCACCGGGATCCTGGCCGGTGCGCTGTCCGGCTGCGGTATCGCGCCGACCGATGTCATCGACGCCGGGGAGCCCGCCACCGGCGTCAAGTCACCGGGCCAGCCCGAGGCCGATGTCCAGCTGTTCTTCTACGGGCCTTCCGGGCTGCGCTCGGCGACCCGGCGGGCGGATGCACCGGTCGGCCCGGAACAGGCCATCGAGGCGCTGATGAAGGGGCCGAATCACGCCGAGCGGATGCGCGGCCTGTCCAGCGTGCTGCCGAAGTTCCCCGTGCCGCTGACGGTCGCCACCCGGGTCGGCCGCGTCGTGATCAACCTGCCGATGGACGTCAAGCGGCTGGACTCCGCCTCGCTGAACCAGCTGGTGTGCACCGCGGCCAATGCCCGGGTGCCCGGGAACAAGCCGCCCGGGGAGGTCACCGTGACGCTGGTGAGCAAATCCGACCGCGTCGGCCCCATGGTGTGCGGCGGCAACAACGCGTTCCCCATCGTCGAGCCGAGCCAGACCCGTATGCCCGCCCCGGCCGACCCGGACGGGACCGGCACGGGCACGACAGGCGCGGCCTCGGGCACGACAGGCGCGGCCTCGGGCACGACAGGCGCGGCCTCGGGCACGACAGGCGCGGCCTCGGGCACGGCGGGCTGACGCGGGCCACCGCCGTACGGCCGTCACCGCCCGGCCGCGCCGGCCTCACCACCCGGCGGCCCCAGCCGTACGCGCAGGAACCGCGGCCGGTAGAGCTCCACATCATCGTTCAGCCGGGGACCGGCCGGGACGCCGGGCGGGCCGAGCCAATTGACGTCATAGCTGAGCAGAAACTCCCCTTTTGCCGTGAATTCGGGGTGTATCTGGGGGTTGTAGACGACGACATACCGCGGGTCGGCGGCCGGTGGGCGGGGTGGGGTGAGGCGGCCGTCCGGCCCGTGCCAGGGGCCCTGCGGCGAACAGGACCAGTAGCCGGTGACCGTCCGCATCCCGGCCGCTCCGCCTCCCCCGGTGTCCATGGTGAACAGCACCCAGACCGGACCGTCGCGCACGACGGTGAAGGCGCTGCCGACGCCGCGCCGGCCGCCGGCCCGCAGCACCGGCGCGGCCCGTCCGGCCTGCCGCCGCCAGTGGGCGCCGTCCCAGAAGCGCCAGCTCCCGGGGTCCGCGAGCCGCCCCGCCGGGACCCGCGCGAGGTAGGCGCTGGAGGCCGGCGACGAGGGCGGGTCGTCGCCGCCGAAGACATAGGTCCGCTCTCCGTCGCGGACCGCCGCCGCCCCGTAGAGGACGCGTCGGCCCGGGTCCGCGACGGAGGTCCGGTCAACGGTCCGCGTGATGCCTTCCAGGCGCAGGCCGGGCAGCGACAGCGTGGCGACCTCGGTGCCCCGCGGGATGCCGAAGATCCACGGTCCGGTTCCGGGAGCACGGTTCCACAGCAGTACCCGGACGACCTTCTCCGGTGCGCCGGGCGTACGCGGCTCCACGCTCGCGCGGACCGGCCAGCGCCACCCACCGCCGGGCGGGTCGGGGAAGAACGGGCCGGGGGCGGCCGCGCTGCCGCCGGTCAGGGTGCGCTCCAGCCGTCCCGAACGGGACATCACCACGGCGGAGTTGTGCCTTAGGAGCGGGGCGCCACCGGTGTCGGCGGTGCGCCAACGATGGTGCTCCCCCTGGGAGTTGGGCGGCGGCTGGATCCGGTCGAGGAAGGTGTCGGAGAAGAGCCAGAGCGTACGGCCGTCGGGAAGGCGCACCGAGTGGGTGCCGTCACCGCCGGTCCAGTCGTCCCCCCGGGTGTTGTCGTCGCCGTAACGGGCGAATTCCGCGGTATGCCGGGAATCGACGGACCAGGAGGCGATCCGGCGTCCGGCGCAGCCCGCGGCGTGGCCGGGGGAAGCCGTACGCGGCGGCGCCCACAGGAGCGCGGCGGCGGCGAGAAGCAGCGGGGCGACGGCCGTGGTGCGGATCATCGGCGCCTTGGGCATGGTGCTCCTCGGTCGGGTGCCGGGCCCACCGTACTGAACCGCCGGGCGGTCCGGGACGGGTGCGTCCGGTACGGAAAAAGATGACTCCGCGCCATACGGCCGACCCGTCCCACCTGCCCCTTCCGACGCATAAATATGAAGATCCATGGGAGGTCAACGAGTGCAAGGTCACAGCTGGAGCCCCTGCTCCAGCTAACGGTCGTTCGCCTAGCCTGCTGCCATGACCGCCGAGTCCCCCGAACTCCCCCTGGCCGCTGCCTTCCCCGATGCCGATCGAGAGCAGTGGCAGCGCCTCGTCGAAGGCGTGCTGCGCAAATCGGGCGTCACAGAGGCGACGGGCGCCGCCGCCGAGGATGCGCTCGCCACCGATCTGCAGGACGGCATCCGCATCCGCCCGCTCTACACCGCCGAGGACGGCCGGGCCGCCCTGGGCCGCCCGGGTTTCCCGCCGTTCGTCCGGGCCGGCCGGCCCGAGGGCACGACCGTCGCCGGGTGGGACGTACGCCAGCGCCATGTCCACACCGATCCGCGGCGCGCCAATGAAGCGGTGCTGGCCGATCTGGAGAACGGCGTCACCTCGGTGTGGCTGACCGTCGGCGACGGCGGGGTGCCGGTGGAAGGTCTGGAGCAGACGCTCGACGGCGTCTATCTGGACCTGGCCGCGGTGGTACTGGACGCGGGCGCCGATTTCGCGGCGGCCGCCGAGGAGTTGCTGCGGCTGTACACCGCTTCCGGCGCACCGCTCGGCGAAGCGGTCGGCTGCCTGGGCGCCGACCCGCTCGGCCTGCTGGCCCGTACGGGTGACGACGCCAAGCTGCGCCTCCAGTGGGAGTCCGCGGCCCGGCTGGCCGCGCGCTGCACCACCGAGGCGCCCGGCATCCGGGCGCTGGCCGTCGATGCGCTGCCGTACCACGAGGCGGGCGGCTCGCCCGCCGAGGAGCTGGGTGCCTCGCTGGCCACCGGCGTCGCCTGTCTGCGCCGGCTGACGGACGCCGGTCTCGGTATCGACGACGCCTGCCGGCAACTGGAGTTCCGCTATGCCGCCTCCGCCGACCAGTTTCTGACGATCGCGAAACTGCGCGCCGCCCGCCGGCTGTGGGCCCGGGTCGCCGAGGTCTGCGGGGCCTCGCCCGCCGCGTCGGCGCAGCGCCAGCACGCCGTCACCTCCACGGTGATGATGACCCGTCGGGACCCGTGGGTGAACATGCTGCGCACCACGGTCGCCGGGCTGTCGGCGGGCGTGGGCGGCGCGGATGCGGTGACGGTGCTGCCGTTCGATGCCGCGCTGGGCGTACCCGATGCGTTCGCCCGCCGGATCGCCAGGAACACCCAGTCCGTGCTGCTGGAGGAGTCGCACCTGTCGAAGGTGATCGACCCGGCGGGCGGCTCCTGGTACGTGGAGAGCCTCACCGACGAGCTGGCCCGTGCCGCGTGGTCCTGGTTCCAGGAGATCGAGGGCGCGGGCGGCCAGGCCACGGCGCTGCGCTCCGGGATGATCGCCGGCCGGCTGGCCCGCACCTGGGAGCGCCGCACCGCAGACCTCGCCCACCGCCGCGAACCGATCACCGGTGTCAGCGAGTTCCCCCATCTCGCCGAGCCGCCGGTGACCCGTGAACCGGCGCCCGCGCCGGTCGGCGGGGCAGGGCTGCCGCGGGTGCGCAGGGACGATGCGTACGAGCGGCTGCGGGCGCGCTCCGATGACCGGCTGGCGGCGAACGGTGCCCGCCCGAAGGTCTTTCTGGCCGCGCTGGGCCCGGTCGCGGCGCACACCGCGCGGGTGGCGTTCGCCGCCAATCTCTTCCAGGCGGGCGGCATCGAGACCGTCTCGGAGCCCGCGCCGGTGGATGCGGAGTCGGTGGCCGAGGCGTTCGCCCGCAGTGGCGCGCGGATCGCCTGTCTGTGTGCGAGCGATGCGGTGTACGGCGAGCAGGCGGCGGCCGTGGCGGCCGCGCTGAAGTCGGCGGGGGCACTGCGGGTGCACCTGGACGGCCGGCCGGGTGAGCGCCGGGAGGAATTCGTGGCGGCCGGGGTGGACTCCTTTGTCTTCGCGGGCTGCGACGCGGTCGAGGTGCTGTCCTCGGCCCTGGATGTCATGGAGGTGGCGTGATGGAGGAGACGACGCAGCAGACAGGCGCCGTTGGCGGGCCACCGCGGGGCTCCTCGGTGCCGGCCGGCGCCATCCCGGACTTCAGCACGGTCGAGCTGGGCGGCCCGGCCACGGCGGACGCCGCCGGCGACGGCGGGGCCTGGGCCGCGGCCGTGGCGCAGTCCACCGGCAAGGGCGTGGCGGACCTGACGTGGGAGACGCCGGAGGGCATCGACGTCAAGCCGCTGTACACCGAGGAGGACCTCGACGGCCTCGACTTCCTGGGGACGTACCCCGGGATCACGCCGTATCTGCGCGGCCCGTACCCGACGATGTATGTCAACCAGCCCTGGACGATCCGGCAGTACGCCGGCTTCTCCACCGCCGAGGAGTCCAACGCCTTTTACCGGCGCAATCTCGCGGCCGGCCAGAAGGGTCTGTCGGTCGCCTTCGACCTGCCCACGCACCGCGGCTACGACAGCGACCATCCCCGGGTGACCGGCGATGTCGGCATGGCGGGCGTCGCGATCGACTCGATCTATGACATGCGGCAGCTCTTCGAGGGCATCCCGCTGGACAAGATGACCGTGTCGATGACGATGAACGGTGCGGTGCTGCCCGTACTCGCCCTCTACATCGTGGCCGCCGAGGAACAGGGCGTACCGCCCGAGAAGCTGGCCGGGACCATCCAGAACGACATCCTCAAGGAGTTCATGGTCCGCAACACCTACATCTATCCGCCGCAGCCCTCGATGCGGATCATCTCCGACATCTTCGCGTACACCTCGCAGAAGATGCCGCGCTACAACTCCATCTCGATCTCCGGCTACCACATACAAGAGGCGGGTGCGACGGCCGACCTGGAGCTGGCATACACCCTCGCCGACGGGGTGGAGTACCTGCGCGCGGGCATGGCGGCGGGCATGGACGTGGACTCCTTCGCGCCGCGGCTGTCGTTCTTCTGGGCGATCGGCATGAACTTCTTCATGGAGATCGCCAAGCTGCGGGCGGCCCGGCTGCTGTGGGCGCGCCTGGTGCAGCGCTTCGACCCGAAGAACCCCAAGTCGCTCTCCCTGCGCACCCATTCGCAGACCTCGGGCTGGTCGCTGACCGCGCAGGACGTGTTCAACAACGTCACGCGGACGTGTGTGGAGGCGATGGCGGCCACCCAGGGCCACACCCAGTCCCTGCACACGAACGCGCTCGACGAGGCGCTCGCGCTGCCCACCGACTTCTCCGCCCGTATCGCCCGTAACACCCAGCTGTTCCTGCAGCAGGAGTCGGGCACCTGCCGGGTCATCGACCCCTGGGGCGGCAGCGCCTACATCGAGAAGCTCACCCACGACCTGGCGCAGCGCGCCTGGCAGCACATCGAGGAGGTCGAGGCGGCCGGCGGGATGGCGAAGGCCATCGACGCGGGCATCCCCAAACTGCGCGTCGAGGAGGCCGCTGCGCGTACCCAGGCGCGGATCGACTCGGGCCGGCAGGCGCTGATCGGCGTCAACAAGTACCGGGTGGAGACCGACGAGGAGATCGACGTCCTCAAGGTCGACAACTCCTCGGTGCGCGCCCAGCAGGTCGAGAAGCTGAAGCGGCTGCGCGCCGAGCGCGACGAGGACGCCTGCCAGGAGGCGCTGCGGGCGCTGACCGCGGCAGCGAAGTCCGGTCCCGGCGAGGGGCTGGAGGGCAATCTGCTGGCGCTGGCGGTGGACGCGGCCCGTGCCATGGCGACGGTCGGCGAGATCTCGGACGCCCTGGAGTCGGTCTACGGACGGCACTCCGGCCAGATCCGTACGATCTCCGGTGTGTACCGAGACGAAGCGGGCCCCTCCTCCGGTGTCGAGCGCACCCGGGCGCTGGTGGCCGAGTTCGAGCGCGCGGAGGGCCGCCGCCCGCGCATCCTGGTGGCCAAGATGGGCCAGGACGGCCATGACCGCGGCCAGAAGGTGATCGCCACGGCCTTCGCCGACCTGGGCTTCGACGTCGATGTCGGCCCGCTGTTCCAGACGCCGGCCGAGGTGGCCCGCCAGGCGGTGGAGGCGGACGTCCATATCGTCGGGGTGTCCTCGCTGGCCGCCGGGCATCTGACGCTGGTGCCCGCACTGCGGGAGGCGCTGGCCGCGGAGGAGCGGGAGGACATCACGATCGTGGTGGGCGGGGTGATCCCGCCGCAGGATGTGCAGCCGCTGCGCGACATGGGTGCCGCCGCCGTCTTCCTGCCCGGCACGGTCATCCCCGAGGCCGCCCACGACCTGGTGAAGGACCTGGCATCGGTCCTCGGCCACGAGCTCTGATCGGGGGGCCATGCCTGCCAGGATCGATGTCGAACGCTACGCCGAGGGTGTCCGCGCGGGCTCCCGCGCCTGGATCGCCCGCGCGGTCACCCTGGTCGAGTCCACCCGCCCCGACCACCGGGCGGCGGCCCAGCGGCTGCTGATCGAGCTGCTCCCGTACTCCGGTTCGGCCCGCAGAGTGGGCATCAGCGGGGTGCCGGGCGTCGGCAAGTCGACCTTCATCGACGCGCTCGGGTCCCTGCTGACCGGTGCCGGGCACCGGGTGGCGGTGCTCGCCGTCGACCCGTCCTCCAGCCGTACCGGCGGCTCCATCCTGGGCGACAAGACCCGGATGGAGCGGCTGGCGACGGACCCGGCGGCCTTCGTCCGCCCCTCCCCCACGTCCGGCACGCTGGGCGGAGTGGCACGGGCCACCCGCGAATCCATCGTGGTGATGGAGGCGGCGGGCTATGACGTCGTCCTGGTGGAGACGGTCGGCGTCGGCCAGTCCGAGACCGCCGTCGCGGGCATGGTCGACACGTTCCTGCTGCTGACCCTGGCGCGCACCGGCGACCAGCTCCAGGGCATCAAGAAGGGCGTGCTGGAGCTGGCGGACCTGGTCTCCGTCAACAAGGCCGACGGCCCGCACGAGCAGGACGCCCGCTCGGCGGCCCGCGAACTGGCCGGTGCGCTACGGCTGTTGCGCCCCCAAGCTCTCGACGACGCTCGAACAGGGGGGACCCCCACGCCGGACGCGGCCTGGACACCCCCGGTACTGACCTGCAGCGCCCGCGAGGGCACCGGCCTGAAGGGGGTCTGGGAGCGGGTCGAACAGCATCGCGCCCTCCTGGAGTCCACCGGGGCGCTGGCCGAGCGGCGCCGCGCCCAGCAGGTCGACTGGACCTGGTCGATGGTGCGCGAACGGCTGATCGACCGCCTCCAGGAACACCCCGAGGTACGGCGGCTGGGCCCCGATGTCGAACGTGCGGTGCGCGACGGCGAGCTCACCGCGACGCTGGCTGCCGAGCGGCTCCTGGCGGCGTTCGGACTGGGGGACGGCCTGGCGGGCGGGGCGCAGGGGACGGACGGGGCGGCCGGCCTGCCCTGAGCCTCAGCTCCCCGCCGGCCGGCGGATGACCGGCCGGCACGACGAGCAGCACCTCTTCGTGCAGCAACCGCACGGCTCGCGCACCGGCCCCGGACAACGGGCACACTCAGTTCGGTCTCCAGCCGGGCGATCGTCCGGCTCACCGAGGGCTGGACCACCAGACATCCCGTACGGGAGCGCCTCAGCCCCGCAGCGACACCGTCGCCCACACCGTCTTCCCGGTCCGGTCCGGCGGCGTCCAGCCCCATGCGTCGCTCAGCTGGTCGACGATATGCAGTCCGCGCCCGGATTCTGACAGGGCATCCGGGGGCTTGACGACGGGCGCGCCGGTGCCGGCGTCCGACACCGCGCACAGCACCGTGGCGTTCTGCCGGGTCAGGGCGAGCCAGGCGTTGCAGAAGGGGGCGGGCGTCTCGCGGACGTCCTCGTCCCCGGGGGGCCGGGCGCCGTACCGCAGGGCGTTGCTGACGAGTTCGGAAACGACCAGGGCCACGTCGTCGGCCACGGCGGCGCACATCTGCCAGCCGGCGAGGGTCGCCCGGGTGAAGCGGCGGGCTTCCGGCACCGTGCGCGCGGAGCCGCTGAGGGCGCAGGCGGCGAAGCCGTCGGGAGCGGGCATCCACCAGCTGTCCTCACACGGTTCATCCCTGAAGGCGTCGTGCACGGTCTCTGCCGGATGTGTGGTCATCAACATCTCCGCGAGGGGATTTCGGGGCTGGGCCGGACTGCCTCGGAGGGCTAATATCCTCGTCAGCCGTCCCATGATGCAAGTGCATCTGCAATTACATCAGCAAGGACGGTGGCCCAGGGGCTCGTTCACGCCAAGGTGAGCGCAGGCTCGAAATCGGTCGAAGAAGTGACCTCCGGCAAGGGAGCAGCTGATATGGAGTCGGTGACCAACGGCATGCAGGCGACCGGCATCGAAGGTGCCGTCTGGCGCAAGAGCCGCCGTAGCAACCCCAGCGGCAACTGCGTGGAACTGGCCGTTCTTTCGGACGGCGGGGTGGCGGTGCGCAACTCGCGGTTCGCCTCGGGGCCGGCGCTGGTCTACACCCGCGACGAGATGGTGGCTTTCGTCCAGGGAGCCAAGGACGGCGACTTCGACGACCTCATCGCCGGCCCCTGACACATGCGCCACCACGATTGGCGCATATGTCGATCGGTTAGTCGCCCTGACTGTACGAACCGCTCGGGGCGGTGGGACACTGGGCGCTCGCCCGACCACTCAGGGGAGTCAGCATGACCGCCGCGCAGCCGAGCAGCGATCCGTCCCTGCGCCGCTATCTGGAGCATCCACGCGGCGGCCCGACCGTCCTGCGTATCGTGCTGGGCACCCAGCTCCGCCGGCTGCGCGAGGCGGCGGGCATCACCCGGGAAGCCGCCGGGGACGCCATCCGTGGTTCGCACGCGAAGATCAGCCGCCTGGAACTGGGCCGGGTGAGCTGCAAGGAGCGCGATGTCGCCGATCTGCTGACGCTCTACCACGTCACGGACGACGCGGTCCGTTCCGACTTCCTCAAGCTGGCCCGCAAGACCAGCAGTCCCGGCTGGTGGCATCAGTACGGCGATGTGCTGCCCGGCTGGTTCGAGACGCATATCGGCCTCGAAGAAGCCGCCTCGGTGATCCGTACGTACGAAGTCCAGTTCGTGCCGGGCCTGTTGCAGACGCCGGACTACGCCCGCGCGGTGGCGCAGCTCGGTCATCCGAGGTCCACCCCCGAGGAGATCGAGCGACGGGTGCAGCTGCGCGTGCAGCGGCAGGAGCTGCTGACCGTCCCGGACGCGCCGCGAGTGTGGGCCGTCATCGACGAGGCGTCGCTGCGCCGCCCGCTCGGCGGGCCGGAGGTGATGGCAGGTCAGCTCAGACATCTGCTGAAGATGGCCGAGCTGCCGAATGTCACGCTGCAGATCGCGCCGTTCAGCCTCGGCGGCCTGGCGGCGGCCGGTGGTCCGATCACGATCCTGCGCTTCCTGGAGCCGGATCTGCCGGACATCGTGTATCTGGAGCAGCTGACCAGTGCGCTCTATCTGGACAAGCGGGATGACGTCGATCATTACCTCGCGGTGATGGACCGGCTCAGCGCGCAGTCCGAGTCGCCGCGCGAGTCCCTGGAGATTCTGGGACGGCTGCTCAAGCAGGAAGTCTGACGCATCTGCTTCAGCGGAGAGGGGCGGGGGGGCGGGGCGGGGGCCCCCCCCCCACCCAAGACGAGGGGGGTGTGTAAAAAAAAAAAAAAACAAACCACAACACCAAAAG
>NZ_JBSHBP010000048.1:58196-64587 GCF_053612065.1 Streptomyces sp. NPDC054765
CCGCGGTGTTCGCCGGGCACCGGCCCCCGCCCGCGCCGCCGCGCCTGTCCCGGCCGTTGGGGGCCCGGCTGCACACCCCGTACGCCTCACGAATGTGCTTCCGGGGAGCGGGGCGGGGCGCCTGCGGGGCGCCCCGCCCCTCATCCGTGCTGTGGTACCGCCGCGCTACACCTTGCGGGCGACGCCGCCGAATTCGATCCACTCCTGGGTGAGCTGCTTGGGGCCGATGTCCGCATCCGGCTTCCAGGTGGAGACCTCCACCAGGCCCGGTTCCTCGATCTCCAGCCCCTCCAGGAAACCGGCCAGCTCATGGGCCTGCCGTACCCGGCCCCACTGGCCGTGGGTGCTGACCCGCATGAATTCGGTGACGAAGTCGCGGGTGGCGGCGTCCTCGCTGACCAGCTGACACACCACCAGGAAGCTGCCGGGCACCAGCCGGTCGGCAACGCGCTTGATCAGACCGGCCGGGTCGTCCGCATCGGGTATGCAGTGGAGGACCGAGACGAACAGCGCGGCGACGGGTTGGCCGAAGTCGATCAGGCGCTCGACCTCGGGGCTGCCGAAGATTCCGTCGGTGTCCCGCATGTCCGCCTGGATGACGGCGGTGTGGGCGTTCTCCTCCAGCAGCGCGCGGCCGTGCGCCAGCACGATGGGGTCGTTGTCGACGTACACCACGCGGGAGTCCGGGTCGACCTGCTGGGCGACCTGGTGGACATTGTCCTGGGTCGGCAGGCCTGAGCCGTGGTCGATGAACTGCCGGATGCCGTGTTCGCGAGCCAGCCAGCGGACCGCCCGCTGCAGAAAACGCCGGTTGTTGATCGCCAGCACCTGGGTACTCGGGACGACCTTGCTCAGCTCTTCGCAGGCCTCGCGGTCGACGGCGTAATTGTCCTTGCCGCCCAGGTAGCAGTCGTACATCCGCGCCACGCTCGGGATGCTGATATCAACAGCGCTGGACTGCGGTTGTGATTCCTGGCTCATTCCACACTTTCCCGTCGCTTCGACAGTCATCAGCCATGGGGCAGGGGTGATCGCTCCGTATAAGAGTGACCACGCGCTGCAAGCCCCCAACATACCCACCGATCGGCGGTTGTTGCAGGCGAGCGACAGGGTCCCTTGCGGCGAAGTGCGAGGTGTTGCTCCCTCAGCACACACGAGCCGCCCAACGTGTGTACGAATCAAGGGTGTTCAATCGGCCAGACCGCGGCAGGGCGGGTCCGTCATGACCGTCATGGCCGGGAATCACCCTTCGGATTCGGCGATCAGGAGAAGCGGCGCCGGCGCCCGGCACTCCGGCGGCGGGGGTACGGGCCGCCGCCACGCCACTCACAGGCGGCGGCCCGTTCCTTTTCCCCCGGCGACACCCGACGCCGGGCACGCCCCCGCACGGTCCGGCCGGCCGAGGAGCGCACCCGGGCCCGGACCGCAACTGGTTCCGCCCCGGCAGACACCCGAACAACAGCCGTTGCGAAAGGGAGCGTTGCGTGAGGTCGCCTACCACTATCGGCACGCTTTACACCCGTCGGCACCGCCGCCACACGCACCCGCACCCCCTACTCCCTTGCTTTTCCGTCAACTTACCCGCCAGTAAGGTTACGGTAAGCTGGCGCGAATGACTGACACACGCAGGCGACGCATGCCCCGGCGGGTCCGGGAACAGCAGATCATCGACGCCGCGATCCGGGTCTTCGCCAAGCGCGGCTATCACGCCGCCTCGGTCGACGAGATCGCCGAACTCGCCGGAATCTCCAAGCCGATGGTCTATCTCTATCTCGACTCCAAGGAGGGGCTGTTCCTCGCCTGTCTGCGGCGTGAGGCCGAACGCCTGGTGGCCGCGTTACGGGCCGCCGCCGGCCGAGCGCACCCTCCCGAGCTGCGGCTGCGGGCAGGGCTGCTCGCGTTCTTCACCTTCGTCACCGAACACCGCGACAGCTGGGTGGTGCTGCACCGCCAGGCGTCGGAGCTGAGCCCGGCGATCGCGGCCGAGCTGGGCCGGACCCGGCAGGCGGTGATGACCGAGGTCTCCGGGCTGGTGCGGACCGGTCCGCAGAGCACCGGGCCCGCCTGCGCCGACGACGAGGCCGACTTCGTGACGTACACCCTGGTCGGGGCGGCGGATTCGCTCACCGACTGGATGACGCTGCACCCCGACGAGCCTCCGGAGCGGATCACCCTGCGGCTGATGAACATGGTGTGGGTGGGGATGCGCAACGTCCTCGACGGGGAGGTGTGGACCACGCCCGTCCAGGAGCCGTAGCGAGGCGCCCGCCGCGCCACGCCCCACTGGCCGTCTCCCCCGCCGGGCCGGTACAAGAGAGGGATGACCACAGAGCAGAGTGAGCTGTCGACCATCCCGGGGGCATCGCCGACCACCGAGGAGATGGTGCGCGCCAACCAGGCGAACTGGGACGCCCGTACGCCGGTCCATGTGGCCAGCCAGTTCTACGGCCTGGACGGTTCCCGGACCGCCGAGGACTGGTTCGCGCCGTTCGAGTGGACGGATCTGGGCGATCTGGCCGGGCGGGACGTCCTGCATCTGCAGTGCCATCTGGGCACGGAGACGGCCGCGTTCGCCGATCGGGGCGCCGCGCACACGGTGGGGCTGGACTTCTCCGCGGCGGCGGTCGCACAGGCGCGGCGGCTCGCCAAGGAGGCCGGCCGGGAGATGGAGTTCGTCCGGTCGGATGTGCACCGGGCCGTGGCGGCGCTGGGCGGGCGCCGGTTCGATGTGATCTACACGGGCAAGGGCGCGCTGTGCTACCTGCCGGACCTGACCGCCTGGGCCGGGATCGTCAGCTCGCTGCTCCGGCCCGGCGGGACGTTCTATCTGGTCGAATTCCATCCGCTGCTCGACGCCCTGGGTCCGGCACCGGACCCGGACCGTCAGCACCTCCGGCTCCACCACGACTACTTGGGTGGCCGCGGCCCGCTCAGGAGCGATACGCCGTCCACGTACACCGACGGCCCGCCGGTACAGGGCGCCACGACGAGTTACGAGTGGCGGCACGGCCTCGGGGAGGTCATCTCGGCCGTGATCGGCGCGGGGCTGTCCGTCCAACTGGTGCGGGAGACCGAGCTGTTGCCCTGGAAGCGGTTCGATCGGATGGTGCCGGGCGAGAACGGCTGGTGGCGTCTGCCGCCGTCGGAGCCGATCATTCCGCTGCTCTATGCGCTGCGTGCGGTGAAGGCCTGAGCCGCCGACGGGCGCGCCACCGGTCGCCACCGGGGCCGGCGGGCGCGCCTCTCAGCTCGCCGGCCCGTGGATCCGGCGGTGTGTCAGTGCCCACCAGACCTCCGCCAGATCGGCCGGGTCGCGCAGGCTGGTGCCGGTGATCTCCTCGAACCGCCGGAGCCGGTTGCGCAGGGTGTTGGGATGCACGTAGAGGGTGCGTGCGGCGGCTTCCAGGCGCAGCCCCTGCTGCAGATAGGCGGCCGCGGCCTCCTCCAACTGGGCCCCGTCCTCGCCCCGTTCGGCAAGAGGCGCCAGCCGCAGTCCCACCAGCTGCTCCCCCACGGCCGGGAGCGCCACGACCGCGGCCCGCAGCCCGAGTTCCTCCCGGGTGAAGGCTCCGACGAGTCCGAACCCGGCGGCGGCGCGGAGCGCCTGGGTGGCGCGGGTGAACTCCGCGGCGAGTCCGGACGCGGGGGCCGGGGCGCCCAGCCCCAGGACCAGGCCGCGGCACAACCCGCCCGGCCGCCCGGCCAGCAGCCCCGCCACATCCCCTTCCACGGTCGTGACCAGCGGCTTCCCCGTCTCGTCCAGGGCCAGCCAGGGACGCAGCAGGACGACGATCCGGTCGAAGGCGCTGTCGCCGGGGCCGGGATGGCCGGTGGCACACGGGGCGGGGCCGGGCCGGGGGGCGCGGCCCGGCCCGCCGGGCGGGGGGACGGCGGGCAGGCAGGCGCGGAAGGGGAGGCGGAGCGCACCGCGGTCGTACCAGCCGTCCGTGGCGTCCCCGTCGTCATATCCGCCGGCACGCTTCCCGTCGGCCGGTCCGTCGCCGGCCGGCCCGGTGTCCCGTACACCGCCTGCGGCAGGGGATGTGTCCCACTGCCTCCCGCCGAGCAGCAGGGCGCGGACGAGCGCCGCGCGGCGGCGGTCCGTCATCGGGTCGTCCTGGAAACCCACACGGCAACTGCGGACGATCTGCAGGGTGTTGGCATCGACCCAGGCACGCAGTGTCTCGGCGATCGGCAGCAGGTCCTCGGCGGTGCCGCGCCGGGCCGCCATCTCCTCGCTGAACCGCCGCCAGACGACGTCGGTTCCGATCCGGTAGGCGGAGATGATGTCCTCGACGGGCAGTGCGCGGGCCAGTGCCGTCACCCCGTCGAGATGCGTCTCGGGAATGCCGTACGCCCGGCCGTCGCCGTGCCCGGATCCCTGCCGCGACCGGCGCTCCTCGGACCAGCGCTGCACCAGCGCCAGGCCGTTGCGCAGGGACGCCAGCACGCGGCCCCGGAGCTGGTCCGCCGGCACCGCGGCGTAGGAGGCGAGTTGGGACCGCAGGCCGTCGATGACCTCGTCGGTGAGGGCGTCGATCCCGGTGTGCAGCGCGCCGACGGCCTCCGGCACCGTTGTGGAACTCTCCACCCGTCCCCTCCCGACTCGGTGTCTTTCCCCATGGCGAAAGCGATCATTCGTCGCCATGCTACGAGGAAGCCGCCCGAACCCTACAGATGTTCGATCCTGGATGACTTTTCCCCAGCCGTCCGGATCCGTCCGTCGTTCGGCGCCCGGCCCCGCTTTCCTCCCCCGTCACCCCCCGCACCATCAAGGAATCCCATGGCAGTTTCCTGGCGCCGTATCGCGGTGCCCGCCGCTGCGGTCGGCGTACTCGTCCCCGCCGCCCTCGGCACCCATGCCCTGCTCTCGCACTCCGGGGAATCCGGCGCGTCCCCGGCCGGCATACGGGCCGCCGGGTCCGCCAGCCCGGACAGCGGGACGGACGGCGGTGACGCCGCCTCCGGTCCCGAGGGCGGCGCCGTGGCCGCCAAGCCGTCGCAGGCGCCCGGCGGTTCGGGCCGTTCGGTCGCCGTACAGCTCGCGTCGTACGACGCGCCGCACCGGCAGGCCGTGCTCAAGCCTGCGGCCGGCAAGAGCGTGCGGACCGGCGATGTCATCGCCGCCGCCCCCAACCGCCACGCCCCCGCGGGCGCGCTGTTCAAGGTGGGCAAGGTCACCGGAGGCCACGGCGGCGAGGTCCGGGTGACCACTGCCCCCGCGACGCTCTCGGAGCTGCTCGGCAATCAGAAGGTGGACCGGCGCACGGCGTTGCGCAGCGGGGAACTCACCGTCAAGCCGCTCTCCTCCGGCGTCACCGTGCAGAACCCCGCCACCTCCGGCGCGGACCAGGGCAATGGCACTTCCGCCGCGCCGTCCGACGGTCCGAGCGCACCGTCCGGCGAGGCGAGCGCCCCCGCCGACGGCGGCCCGGACGCCCCGGCGACGGCCTCCCCGAGTCCGTCGGCCGGCGCCTCGGCCGCCTCCTCGGCCCTGCGCTCCCCGCTCACCCACTCCGTTCACCGCGCGGCGTACGCCTCCTCCCGCGGCGCGCTGCCGCCCGGTGCGGCAAAGGCGCTCACCACCCTGCGGCTGGGCGTCGACGTGCCGCTGCCCAAGGGTGTGCAGGCCACTGACAAGTCCAAGGCCCGGCTGTCCGGCGACGTGATGTTCCGGCCCGAGCTGATCTTCCAGTACGAGAAGCGCGGCGGGCTGAACCTGCTGCCGCAGCGCGCGGCCGTCGGCCTCGGCGGCTCCTACGCCTACGGCTGGCAGGTGCACGGCAAGGTGCGGGGCACCGCGGACACCGGGCAGGTCGCGGTGCCGCTGGCGGCGGTCACCGGACGGCATGTCTTCTGGGTGGGCCCGGTCCCCGTCGTGGTCAGCACCGAGGTCACCTTCACGTACCGCTTCACCGCGGGCGGCCGCATCGTGCTCGACGCCGACCAGCGCACCTCCGGCTCGTTCGCCGTAGGCGCGAAGTACGACCGCGGGAACGGCTGGCAGCCGCTTCGCGAGGCGCACCAGCAGACCAAGGGAGCGGCTCCCCGGGTCGAGGGGGCGGCCTCCGCGACGGCCCGTATCGGAGCGCACGCCCAGGTGTTCCTCTACGACACCGCGGGTGTCGGCGGCGAGCTGTCCGTCCACCTCACCGGACGGGCCGCGGCGGCCGCCGGCGGTGGCGCCCCGGCGTGGGCGCTCAGCGCGGGCTACGACCTGAAGACCGAGCTGATGCTGCAACTGAAGATCTTCGGCATTCAGATCGCCGATCTGCGGACCGCACCGTTCGCCCTGCACGACGAGCGCAAGCTCTTCGGACGGGGGAAGCTGCCCGCCGCCTGAGCCCTCGCTCTCCGCACGGAGGACGGCGCCCCCGGGGATCTCTGCCCC
>NZ_JBSHBP010000049.1:0-55460 GCF_053612065.1 Streptomyces sp. NPDC054765
AGCAGGAGATCTTCGGGTTCCTCCTGGTGCACCACGCCCTGCGCGACCTCATGCACCAGGCCGCCCGGCAGGAGAGGGAGGATCCGGACCGGATGCCCTTCACCCGCACCTTGCGCGTCGTCCGCCGGCAGACCACCAGCCAGGCGGGATTTTCCCCCCTCCCGGCTCACCCGGGCACTGAAGCAGACCCTGCGTGAAATCACCGAACGCCTCCTGGAACCACGGCGGTTACGGTCCAACCCGAGAGTGATCAAACGCAAAATGTCCAACTGGGCACTCAAACGCACCGAACACAACAACCCACCTCGCCCGGCCACCCCCGCCGTCACCCTCGTCGAACCCACCAAAACATCCCCAACCCCACGAATTAAGTACTAAAGCACCGGTATTGGGCCTAGAGGTGGTCACACATTGGACGCATGGTCACTCTCGGCCAGACCACCCCGTGGCAGGTTTCGCAGCCACGAATCGACGCTCGGCCTCGCGACCCGATCCCCCACGCCACACACCAGAGGCGATCACGCTCGAACTCAACTGCTGTCCATTGAAAGCTAGTTCGATATCGAGGTGACTTCGTTGCACCTCTTGGCGTTGTCTTATTCCGAATGCCTCGGTTACGGCGACGGCGTCCGCCAGGATGTCGCGGAAATCGCGTACCCGAGGCAAAGGGATCCCAGAATGAGAATGACCGACATACCGCTGGACTGGCTGGTCCCCGGAGCGCTGCTGCTCGTCGGCGTGCCGGTGGTCGCGGCAGTGGTGGTACGCGGCAGGCGCGCGGCCGCCGCCCGGTCCACGGGCGACGACTCCTGGGAACGCAGCGAGGAGCGCCGCCGCCGCAAGGAGACGGTCTTCGCCTCGGCCTCCTATCTGCTGCTGTTCTGCTGTGCGGCGGTCGCGGCCGCGCTGTCCTTCCACGGTTTGGTCGGCTTCGGCGTACAGAACCTCAACCTCTCCGGGGGCTGGGAGTATCTGGTGCCGTTCGGGCTCGACGGCGCGGCGATGTTCTGCTCGGTGCTCGCCGTGCGGGAGGCCAGCCACGGTGATGCGGCGCTCGGCTCCCGGATGCTGGTGTGGACGTTCGCGGGCGCGGCCGCGTGGTTCAACTGGGTGCATGCGCCGCGCGGCCTGGACCACGCGGGTGCCCCGCAGTTCTTCGCCGGGATGTCGCTGTCGGCGGCGGTCCTCTTCGACCGGGCGCTCAAGCAGACCCGCCGGGCGGCGCTGCGCGAGCAGGGCCTGGTGCCCCGTCCGCTGCCGCAGATCCGGATCGTGCGCTGGCTGCGCGCTCCCCGCGAGACGTTCGCGGCCTGGTCGCTGATGCTGCTGGAAGGCGTACGGACGCTGGACGAGGCGGTCGAGGAGGTCCGCGAGGACCGGCGCGAGAAGGAGCAGAACCGGTTGCGCAGGCGCGAGCAGGGCAAGCTCGACCGGGCGCGCATCAAGGCCATCAACCGGCAGCACCGCGGCTGGGGTTCCGGCCGTGGCGGCGGCCGGCAGCTGGCGGTGACGCAGGCGGCGGCCCCCGCGGAGGTGGCCGGCCCCGACCCCGCCATAGCCGGCGATGCCGAATCGCCGCTCACCGGTGAGCTGCCGTCGCGCTCCCCCCGTCCTGCCCTCAAGGCCGTATCCGGAGCTGAGGCCGAAGGCCTCGATGGTGCTGCCGGAGCCCCGCGGACCGTGGATCTCACCGCCGAGGACGACACCCAGACGATTCCCCGTCTGGACTCCCTGGAGGAGAAACTCGCCGAGATTGAACGGCAGTTCGGCTGACCGGTGGCGGACCGCGCCGGCCGACGCCCCTGCCCATGGGTCAGGCCGGTCCGCCGCCCAGCTCGAACCACACGCTCTTGCCGAGGCTTTCGGGACGGATCCCCCACGCGTCGGCTAAGGAGCGCACCAGCATCAGCCCCCTGCCGGAGGTTCCGTCGGTGGTCGGTGTGCGGGGCTCGGGGCGGCCGGGTACAAAGTCCCGTACCTCCACCCGCAGCCGGTCGCTGACCCTGGCCGTGACGACGGCGCCGCCCCCGGCATGCACCAGGGCGTTGGTGACCAGCTCGCTGGTGAGCAGCGTCGCGACCTCCGCGAGCTCACCGCCCCCCGGTGCCGCCCAGCGGTTCAGCAGCTGGCGCAGCTCCCTGCGCACCTCGCCGACCGCTTTGAGATCCGCATGCCGCACCTTCCGCTCCAGCACGCCCGGCGCTCGCGCGGTGATCCCCCCGTTCCGGCTCCCCTCAGCCGTTTCCTGCCTTCTGACCCGTTCTTGGCGCCGCACAGGCTGACGCATTTTCTCCCCCGCCCCCAACAAACATCGGCGCTCTGCCTCGAACAGCCTCACGGTCAGCATGCCCATCCGGTCTGCCGCCATGCTTCCGCCCACCGGTCTGCGGTCACCGGCCCGTGTCCCGCGCGGCGGGTGGGCCGGGCCGGGCCCCGGTGGGTATGCCTGACCCGAGCCTGTCGTGGAACCCCGGCCGGGCCCCGGCTGCGGCGGGTCACGTCCCGGCAACCGCCAGGGCACCCCGCCCGCGTCGTGGAGGCGTCGGGGAGTACGGGCATGAGGGGTCGCAGTGCACGATGACCGACTGCTGGTGGAGGGGCGCCTGGAGCGGGCACTCGGGCAGTTCATCAGGTCCGCGCAGTACGCGGCACGGGTGCCGCTGCGGCTCGCGGTCCGGCATGCGCCGGGCTCTTCGGGTCCTCCCCTGCGGTGGGCGAGGCGTAGCGGGCCCCGTACGAGCCCTTCGCCGTCGGCGAGCCCTGGGGGCCGCCGTGGTCCACGAACGGGATGTCGGCGGCACGGCGGCCGCGGGCCGCGCCGCGCCGGCGGACGTGCTGAGCCGCCCGGCCGCCGCCGGCGCGCACCGCGTCTCGGCCGCCGGACATGCGCATATCGACTCCGCCTGGCTGTGGCCGCTGCGCGAGACCGTGCGCAAGGCGTCCCGCGCCTTTGCCCATGTGACTCAACTGGCGACCCCATTGCGGGGCCACCAAGAAGGTAATGGGGAGGACACGAACAGGGGCGATCCTGCGGGGTGTCAGCGCTACATCTTCGGCGCGGGCTCCGGCACTGCAGGGGCAAGGGTTCCGCCGTGCGGGGTGTACCCCCGCTGGAAATGATGGTTGCAGTCCATGCAGATCCACTGACCGGACATGCCGCCGCTGGTGACGTTGGTGCTGTAGCACTTAGGACACGCCATGATCACTCCTCTTGGTGTGAATGAGGCAGGTCCCTCACGCTGAGACAGTCGGGGTTCGGGCAGTGTCCGGTGATTACCACCATGGGCGTCTGCGCACTGGTGGTGCGCTCCCGTCCGGTGAAGATCAGGGGCGTGTCACAGCGACCACACAAGACGGCTTTCCCGTCACGTCCCTTGGTAGCTGCATGAAGAATCCGATTGACGTGATCGCCATCGTTACCGGTCATAGACTCACCGTAGCCAGATGGAGAGTCCGTGGGGGCCTGTTTGCTGTGCTTGAACTCCCGCCTGCGCCTGCGCCTGCCGGAACGTGCCAGGAGGGAGAGTACGGGAGTCTGGTGTTACGTCGGCCACCGGCGCGGGAGTCCCCCACAGTGGGGACATTTGGGGTTGCCGCACGTGCGCTTCTCGGCTTCCTCCGTTCTGTTGTCAGTTCTTCTCGTCGCTCAGACGGTCCGTCAGACCATTCGTCAGATCTCGAGCGAGCGACCGCTCGTCGGCACTCAGACTTTCGTCCCGGGCGGCATTCGCTCCGGCACCGATTGCGCCGATCAAGTCGAACAGTTCTTCATCGCTCGTTTCAGACACGGACATTGCACCGTTCTCCAGTCGGATCTGGAAGGCCCGCCCTGGCCGACCGAGTCAGCCGGGGAGACCAGGGCGGGAACTTATAGGCGGTCACCCGGGTTTTGTCGATCTCATCTCCGGGTGACCGCTTCGCGCTCCCCTCTTCGTCTCGGACCTTCGGAATGGACGAGATGGGGGCCGCCAGGGTTCGGTTGGGCCCTCCGTGAGGAGCGCGCCCGGTGCCACCACCTCGTTGACAAGGCGCGCGTCCGAACGACATCCAGACGGTGCCCGTTCCCACTGCTGGGGCTGGGACGGCCGGGGCGTCGCAACATAGGCCCTGCCAGCGGCCGTTGACCGGAGTCCCGCAGTACTCCGCGGGCGTCGCGCATCAGCGACCGGTCCTCGATGGCCTTGGCAGCCGCCGTTGCAGGGACGCGACGGCGAAGGCTGCGAACATTGTCGGAGATCTGTGGAGACATGGCTTCACCTACCCTTGGCGTCAGCGTACTCGTGGGCTGAAACGCAAAAGCCCCCGCCGGAATCCCGACGGGGGCTCGCTTCGTCCCTGGCGAACTGGGGGCGGGGGCTTGATGTTGCGACGGTCGCGACCGGTGGTGGTCAGGTGCGGATGCGGGTGCGTGCGCTTGAACTTTTCGATCTTGGCCAGCACTTCCGCAACCGTTACCTGGCGAACCGCGGGAAGCGGGGCAGCCATTCCATAGGGCCGACGTCGGATGTGACGGTGGAGCTGCGTCCGTTCCGGATCCTGACACTGCGGCTCCGCCCTCAGCATCCGCCCGCCGTCCGGTCTACATCCGGGGAACGTTGCGCAGATTGGAGCGGGCCATTTGCAGCATCCGGCCGACCCCGCCGTCCAGCACGATCTTGCCGGCCGACAGCGCGAAGCCGGACACCATCTCCGCGCTGATCTTCGGCGGGATCGACAGGGCGTTGGGATCGGTGACGATGTCGACCAGCGCCGGGCCCTTGTGCGTGAAGGCGTCGCGCAGGGCGCTGTGCAGCTGCTTGGGCTTCTCCACCCGGATCCCGTACGCCCCTGCGGCACGGGCGATGGCCGCAAAGTCCGGGTTCTTGTAGGTGGTGCCGTACGACGGCAGGCCGGAGACCAGCATCTCCAGCTCGACCATGCCCAGCGAGGAGTTGTTGAACAGCACCACCTTCACCGGCAGGTCGTACTGCACCAGGGTGAGGAAGTCGCCCATCAGCATGGAGAACCCGCCGTCGCCCGACATGGAGATGACCTGGCGTCCGCGGTCGATGAACTGGGCGCCGATCGCCTGCGGCAGCGCATTGGCCATCGAGCCGTGACTGAACGAACCGATCACCCGGCGGCGGCCGTTGGGGGTCAGATAGCGGGCCGCCCAGACGTTGCACATGCCGGTGTCGACCGTGAAAATCGCGTCGTCGGCGGCCTCCTCATCCAGGACGGAGGCGACGAATTCGGGGTGGATCGGGATGTGCTTCTCGACCTTGCGGGTGTAGGCCTTGACCACGCCCTCCAGCGCATCGGCGTGCTTCTTCAGCATCCGGTCCAGGAATGTGCGGTCCGTCTTCGGATTCACCTTGGGGATCAGACCACGCAGCGTCTCGCGGACATCGCCCCAGACGGCCAGGTCGAGCTTGCTGCGGCGGCCCAGGTGTTCGGGCCGGACATCGACCTGCACGATCTTGACGTCATCGGGCAGGAACGCGTTGTACGGAAAGTCCGTGCCGAGCAGGATCAGCAGATCACACTCATGGGTGGCCTCGTAGGCCGCGCCGTAGCCGAGCAGTCCGCTCATGCCGACGTCGTACGGATTGTCGTACTGAATCCATTCCTTGCCCCGCAGCGCATGGCCGACCGGCGACTTCACCCGCTCGGCGAACTCCATCACCTCGGCGTGCGCACCCGCCGTACCGCTGCCGCAGAACAGCGTGACCTTGCCGGCCTGGTTGATCATCCGGGCCAGTTTGCCCAGCTCCTCGTCTCCGGGGCGGACGGACGGGCGGGAGGTGACCAGGGCGTGTTCGATCGCGCGCTCGGGGGCCTGTTCGGCGGCGATGTCGCCGGGGAGGGAGACGACCGAGACCCCGCTCTGCCCGATGGCGTGCTGGATCGCGGTCTGCAGCACCCGCGGCATCTGCTTGGTGCTGGAGATGAGTTCGCTGTAGTGACTGCACTCGGCGAACAGCCGGTCGGGGTGGGTCTCCTGGAAGAAGCTGGTGCCGATCTCGCTGGAGGGGATGTGGGAGGCCAGGGCGAGGACCGGGGCCATGGAGCGGTGGGCGTCGTACAGGCCGTTGATCAGGTGCAGGTTGCCGGGGCCGCAGGAGCCGGCGCAGGCCGCGAGCGTGCCGGTGAGCTGGGCCTCCGCCCCGGCGGCGAAGGCGGCGACCTCCTCGTGCCGGACCTGGATCCAGTCGATCGCGGAGTTCCGGCGGATGGCGTCCACCACCGGGTTGAGACTGTCGCCGACGACGCCGTAGAGCCGCTGCACCCCTGCCCGCACGAGGATGTCCACGAACTGCTCGGCCACGGTCTGCTTCGCCATGTCGCTGTCGCTCCTTCGACGGGTGGGTGGCTGCCCGCCGGCGCGGTGGGGGCGGCCTTCCCATCAACCCATGCGGTGCCCCGGCGCGCCTCCTCTGTGCGTCCCCTTCCGGTCCGCGCTGGGGTTCCCTTCCGGTCCGTGCTCCGGGTTCCTGTCCGGTCCGTGCTCGGGGTTCCCTTCCGGTTCGCGCTCCGGGTTCCTGTCCGGTCCGTGCTCCGGGTTCTCGTCCGGTCCGTGCTCGGGGTCCTCGTGTGCCCGGCGCTACGTCTCCCACACCCCGACGGCCGTACGGTCCTTCGGGTGGCCCGCGACCCGCTGTTCCGCGGCGGCGAGGAAGTCCACCAGGCCCGGCGGCTCGGCGGCGGACCACCGGTCGGCCAGCCGGCCGGCGAACGCGGGCTCCTCCCGCAGCGGCTCGGCGAGACCCGCACTGCACAGCAGCAGGGTGTCCGCCGGACGGGCGAAGACCGTCCGGAAGAGGAAGGGCTCGGGCCGCGCCGCGCCCTCGGTCTCGCCCTCGCCCTCGGTCTCGGTCTCGTACGGGCCGTGCGGCAGGCCGGGGACGGGCCGCGGCGGGCCGCCGGTGGCACCGGCCGTCCGGGGGACGCGGTCCCCCGCGGCGGGCTCCAGGTCCTGCCAGGCGCCGTCACGCAGCAGGAAGAGGCCGCCCGCGCCGGTGCCGAAGAACACCCGCGTACGGCAGTCCGGGTCGGCGGGCAGCAGCAGACAGCGCAGCGCGGCCGGGTACCACTCCGGTGCGGTGCCGTGCTCCGTCGCCCGGCCGCGCAGCTTGCCGTGGCCGCGGTCGGTGAGCCGCTGCAGACCGGATTTCAAGGCGCCGCGACGGTCCGTCCGGATGTCCTCCGCCAGTCGGGTGTAACTGCGGCCGACCGCGCGGCCGATCCAGGTACAGGCCTCCCTGGCGGCGCGCTGGGCACTCCCGTCGCCCGGCCGGCCCGTGGCGACGGCGATCAGGATCAGCGCGTGCCGGCCGGCCCCGAAGCGGGCGGTGAGCAGCGCATCACGCCGTACGTCACCGCGGCGGCGCGCGGCCTCACCGCGCTGTGCGGCGGCCCGCAGGGTCAGCGCACCGTACCGGGCGCCGTCCAGCGTGGTGTCGGGCACCAGATCGTCGAGCGCGGCCGGGTCGGCGGCGGGCAGTTCGCCCGGCTCGGAGCCGTGGGAGGGCGCCCGGTCACCGGGGAGATCGGTGGTGGCGGGCCGTGGTGTGTCCCAGGAGGCGCGTGGGGCCGGTACGGCTCGCCGCTCTGTGGAAAGACGGCCGGCGGGCAGGGGGTCGGCAGACGGGCGGGCGGCAGACGGGCGGTCCGCGGAGGGGCGGCCGGCAGACAGGCGGCCCGCGGAGGACCGGTCGGCAGACGAGCCGGCAGCGGACGGGCGGCCGACAGGCGAGTCGTCGGCGGGCGAGCGGCCGGCGGAGAGGCGGTCCGCGGAGGAGCGGTCGACAGCCGGGCGGCCGGCGGATGCCGTGCGCGTGCCCGGCCCGGTGGACCGGAGGGGGATCGGTGAGGACGGCTCGGGCGGGAGTGATGCAGGCCGGCCCGGCGGTTTCCACGGTGCGGGCCCGGCCGCACCGGAATCCGGGGGCGCCTCCGGAGCCGGATCGGCCCACCGTGGTGCTCCCAGCGCCCGCAGCGCCGACGCGACCCGGTCATCGAGGGTGTCCGGGGCGTCGGACGGCCCGGCATCGCACACCGCGCCGCGCGCCGGGGCGCCCTCTCCCGCGCCCTCACCACCGCTGCCGTCGCCGTCGCTGTCGCCATCGCCGTACAACTCCCGCCACCAGTCGTCCTCGTGGCGGCGCGCGGCTCCCTGCTGATTCATGCGCCGTATTGTCCCTGGACGGCCACGGCCGAAACAGGGCGCGAAAGAGCGTCCGCCGGGCGGCCGGCCCCCCACGGGTGACCGCCCGGCAGAGTACAGCGGTCCCGGCACCTCACGGGCATGGGCCGGGGCACGGCGGGGACGAATTACGGTGGGAACCGGTCAGTTCGGCCGCTCGGCGGGACCTGTTCGCCGGGTGACGCGAGAGGGGCCGGGCTGACGGCGGGACAGCTGCCGGGCACCCCCTGCCCGGCCGGCCGGCAAGCGCTTCCGGGTCAGGTCCGGCACGCTGGGCCCATGAGAGTGTGCCGCGTACGAGCCGTCACGGGGCGTATGCCCGCCGGGCGTGAGGCCGGCGCGTGAGGGAGTGCAGCGGGCGGGCCAGGAACGGGGGCCTGCCTCGCGGCGGCGAGCCGGCCGGGCGAAGCGAGGCCGGCGCATGAGCGTGTGGCAGCTGGTCGCGGTGGGCCTGGTCATGCTGCTCGGGCTGCTGGGGGTGCTGGTGCCGGGTATCCCCGGTCCGCTGATCGTCTGGGCGGGCGTGGCGTGGTGGACGCTGTCCGAGAAGTCCTCGCTCGCCTGGATCGTGCTCATGGGCGCCACCGCCGTGCTGCTCCTCAACCAGGCACTGAAGTGGCTGCTGCCGGTCCGCAATCTGCGGGCCGCGGGGGCGCCCTACCGGACGCTGTTCCTGGCGGGGGTGGCCGGCATCGTGGGGTTCTTCCTGATCCCGGTGGTCGGGGGTCCGCTGGGTTCCGTCGGCGGCCTCTATCTGCTGGAGCGGATCCGGCTCGGCAGCCACGGCGACGCTCTGGCCTCGACCCGTACGGTCATGCGCGCCATCGGCCTGAGCGTGCTCATCGAGCTGATCGCCTGCCTGCTGGTCGTCGGCGCCTGGGCCGGCGCCGTCGCGGCGGGCTGAGGTGTCCCCGGCAGCTCCCCCTCCGCAGCAGACCGGCGTTGCCCGGATGGCGCAAGGCATACGCACCCCGGGGCCGCCACCCGGCGGCCGGCGCCACCGTCCCGTCCCGTACCCGTACCCGTACCCGTCCCGCTCCTGGCCCCTCCCTGCACGGCCCCGGGCAGTGCGGTCAGCGCCCACTCGGCGGCGCCCCGGCGCGCCCCCGCCGGGGGCGGTAGGCCGGCGCGCACGACCCAGCTGCCGCGTCGCCGCACCTGACGCGCGCGGTACCCAGCCGTCGCGCCGACCCTCCCGGTCGACCACCCCGTGCTCGCTGAACCGCATGGCGGACCACCAGGAGGCGGAGGGAGCGAGCGGGTGAGGGGCGACCGGACTGCCCCTTACCCGCTGCCCCCTTACCCGCTGCCCCTGACCCGCTGCCCCTCACCTCACCTCTGCGGCCCCCGCTTCCGCTCCATCATGTGGCGCCCCAGCGCCTGCTTCTGCTTCCAGTCGCGGCGGATCTCGGCGCGCAGCCGGGCGTCCGTCTTCGCCACGATGCGCTGGTTCTCGCGCAGCAGCTTGCGGTAGCTCTCCAGCCGTCGTACAGGCAACTCCCCGTCCTCGACCGCCTCTTGCACCGCACAGCCGGGCTCCGCCCCGTGCGCGCAGTCGTGGAAGCGGCACTCCTCGGCCAGCGACTCGACATCGGAGAAGGTCCGGGCCAGGCCCGTCCCCGCATCCCACATTCCGACGCCGCGCAGCCCCGGCGTATCGATCAGCACTCCGCCGCAGGGCAGCGCCCGCAGATCCCGGGTGGTCGTGGTGTGCCGGCCCTTGCCGTCCCGGTCGCGGACGGCCTGCACCAGCTGCACCTCCTCGCCGAGCAGGGCATTGGCCAGCGTGGACTTGCCCGCACCGGACTGCCCCAGCAGTACGGACGTCCCCCCGGCGAGCACCGCGGAGAGCACATCGATCCCGTCCCCGGTCGCCGAGCTGACCGCCAGCACCTGCACACCCGGAGCGGCGGACCCGGCATCCGCGACGAGATACGCCGGCCCGTCCGGCTCCCCCGCCAGATCCGCCTTGGTCAGCACCACCAGCGGCTGCGCCCCGCTCTCCCAGGCCAGCGAGACGAACCGCTCGATGCGTCCAAGGTCCAGCGCGTCGGCCAGCGACACCGCGATCACCGCATGATCGACGTTCGCCGCGAGGATCTGCCCCTCGGAACGCTTGGACGAAGCGGACCGCAAAAACGCCGTACGCCGCGGCAGCAACGCCCTGACGACACCGTCGAGATGGTCGCCGGTCAACCCGTTCTCCAGGTCGATCACGGCCCAGTCGCCCGTACACGGCACCCTCATCGGGTCGCTGGTCGCTACGAGTGCGGTGTCCGCCAGAACGGCCCGGACGCCCACGCCGTCCGCCACGATGGCATCCACCCGCCCGCGATCCACGCGGACGATACGGCCGGGCACAATCCCCTGCCCGGCATAGGGGGTGAAATTCTCCGCGAATCCGTCGTCCCAGCCGTAGGCGGTCAACGGGTGTGCAGCAGAGAGAGGGAAGTCGAACAACGGGATGGCCCTTCAGGGAAGAGCGGCCCCGGCTGCGCGCCACGCGCGAGAAGGAAGAGAAGTCGAGTCAGCCGGAGACCACGGAGGCGAAATTGATGATCTTCTGGATGCGGGCAGCGCCCATCACGGCGACAGTCATCAGTACTCACCTCCCGATTGCTCAACAGCCGAGGACGGCAGCCGCAGGCCACCATCCGGAACGCGCCAACGGTAGACCAGCCCCGCACACCAGCGCCAACCATTTCCCCACACCTCATCGGTCGCGCCATTGCCCCGGCATCCACCGGCCCCTGCACCGCCGAAGGACCGATGCGGGCGACCGGGTTCAGGGCAGGTGGTGAGCGTTCGGCCTGATCGGTCCACGGGCTGTCCGGCGACAACTGAGACCGGACGAGGACCCTGACCAAGATCTGGCCGGGTCCTCGTTTACCCAGGTGGGCGGTTCGGACATGCCCCCTTGGGGTCAGCCTGCGGACAGTCGGGAGTCGGCCGGGTCCGACGCCGGCGTCTCCTGATGCTCTCCGGCTGTCGGGTCGGCCGGCTGGGCGGGGATTCGGCGTACGCATTCGATGAGATAGTCGCCGGTGTCCGGATCGAGGGTGACACCATGAGTCTCGCTGCGGAAGCCGGGGAAGCGCCGGTCGAAGGATTCCAGGGCGGTCAGGTAGCACAGCAGCGGACCGTCGGAGGTGCCGGTGTGTTCGCCGGGCATCAGCACGGGGATGCCGGGCGGGGTGACGGTGACCATGGCGGCGGCCACCCGCCCTGCCGCGTCGGCCAGTCGTACGCGCTCGGTGCCGCCGCGGATGAGGCGCTGGTAGCAGTGCTGAGGAGGGGTGACGGGCTCGGGCAGGTCCTGGAAAGCGGTGTCGAGCAGCTCGACCAGACGGGCCTCGCGCAGGTGGTCGTGCATCTCCTGGCACAGTCCGCGCAGGGTACGGCCGGTGTAGCGCTGCGGGTGGGCGGCGACCAGCTCGGGCAGCAGGCGCTCCAGTGGTGTGTCCTGGTCGTAGAGCGCCTTGAAGTCCGTCAAGGCGTCCATCAGGGTTCCCCACTTGCCCTTGGTGATCCCCATGGAGAACAGGATGAGCGTGGAGTAGCTGTCGGTCTTCTCCACCACGATGTTCCTGGTGGCCAGATAGGCGGTCAGGACGCGGGCGGGGATGCCCCGGTCGGCCATCCGCCCGGTGGCGTCGATGCCGGGGCAGGTGAGGGTGACCTTGACGGGGTCGAGCAGGCAGTATCCCTCGGCCAGGCCGGTGAAACCGTGCCAGTCGGCGTCGGGCTCCAGCTGCCAGCAGGACGGTTCGGTGCGCAGCAGTTCGGCCGGCGCGTCGGCGAAGAGCAGCCGGTCCCCGGTGGCCGGGTCGCGCACGGTGTCGGGCTGCCAGACGCCGAAGAACCAGCCGGGCCGGTCACCGGCGGCCGCGATGCGCCGGCCGACGCGTACGACCGTCTGGCGGAAGCGAATCGCCTCGGTCACCGCCTCGTCGATGAGCCACTGGCCCTGCGGCCCGTCCATCATCGCGGTGGCCACGTCCAGGGAGGCGATCATCGGATAGAGCGGCGAGGTGGTGCCGTGCATCATGAACGCCTCGTTGAACCGCTCGTGCTGCACCGGCGCCCGTGGCGCGGGCTTGACGTGCACCATGGCGCTCTGCGACAGCGCGGCCAGAAGCTTGTGGGTGGACTGGGTGGAGAAGACGGTGGGGCGATCGGGGCCGGGGAAGGTGTCGGGGCCCACCGCCATGCCGTAGCGCCCGGCGTAGAGGGGATGGAAGCGGGCGTAGGCGAACCAGGCTTCGTCGAAGTGGAGCCGGGGTGTGCTGGGTGCGAGGGCCTGGGCGACCTGGAGGGCGTCGTAACACAGGCCGTCGTAGGTGGAGTTGGTGAGAACCGCGTACTGGGCTTCGGCTGAGACGGCACCCCGGGCCAGCGGGTTGCGCGCGATCCGGGAAGCGACCGACTGCTCCTGGATCTCGGCGGGCGGCAGGGGACCTGCCAGTCCGTAGCCGTTGCGGCTGGGGACCAGATAGACCGGCCGGGCTCCGGAGAGGACCAGCCCGTGCAGCACCGACTTGTGGCAGTTGCGGTCCACCAGCGCGATCTCGTCCCGGGTGACGCTGAAGTGACCGACCATCCGGTCGCAGGTCGAGTCGCCGTGCAGGACGAAGTAGGTGCGGTCGGCACCGAAAACGCGGGCGGCGTTACGCTCCGCTGCGCCGACCGGGCCGGTGTGCTCGAACAAGGAACCGAGCTCCTCGACCGAGATCGACAGGTCGCTGCGCAGCAGCCGCTCGCCGAAGTAGTCGTGGAAGGCCCGGCCGACCGGGGATTTGAGGAAGGCGACACCGCCGGAGTGGGCAGGGGTGTGCCAGGAGTACTCGTGCGCGTGGTCGAAGCGGCGCAGCGCCTTGAAGAACGGCGGTAGCAGGTTCTGCTGGTAGGCGCGGGCGGCACCGGCGATCCGTCCGGCAACGAAGGGCGCGGTGTCCTCCAGCGGCCAGATGTACCCGACCACACACTCGGCCACCCACAGCGGCAGATGCTCCAGGTCTTCGCCGGCCGTGACCAGGAAGACCGGGAGGTTCTGGAAGCGCCGGCCGAGCCGGCGCAGCACGTCGGCACCGCCCGGCTCACCACTGGTCTTGCCGTCCCCCGGAAGATCCCAGTCCACCACGGCAGCGGCCAGGCCCGCCTCGGTACGCAGCACCGCCTGAGCGTCGGCGCCCGTGGAAGCCCAGCGCACCTCGAAGCCGCAGCGCTCCAACTCCTTGTGGATCCTGCGCAGTTGCTCGGTTCCTGCAACTGCGCCTTGTGCGAACCCCCGTACCGCGAACAGAACCGTCCCGTCAGCCATGGTGCCCCTCTGCGCGTGTCGGCGCACAGTGTGCCGCTCTGCACACTGCGTGATAACTGGAGAGGTAATCGGAAGATTACTGGCAGCGACCTGGCAATCAGGCCCAAACCACCCCGATGAGGGAAACACCGCACAAAGAGCCTCTCGCCCATCCGCCTGCGCCGCCTGCGCCGCCTGAAGCGAACAGGAAGCCAACCGGGACGGACAACACCCAGGACCCCACGAACGCCGCGGCTCTTCGGCACCGTGTCCGGGAGTGAGGGGCGAAGGACACCGGACTCGAATTCGCTGCTTGCCGGAGGCACGCGGGTTCAGAGGAAGCTGAGAGCTTCCCGTGCCAGACTGACGCGCCCTGCTGGCCGGCACGGGGAGACCGTGCGCGAGCCGACTCCTCACAGTCCCTTCCTGGAGGAACACCCCGATGAACCTCACCGTTATCAACGGTCTGCCCGCACACGTCCTGATCGTGCACTTCGTCATCGTGCTCGTTCCCCTGAGCGCACTGGCGGTCGTGGCCGGCGCGATGTGGCCGAGTGCCGCCCGACGCATGGGGATTGTGCTGCCGCTGCTGGCCCTGGTGGCGCTGGCGAGCGTGCCCGTGGCCACGGGGGCCGGGGAGTGGCTGGAGAAGCACGTCGACAGCAACGCCCTGGTACGCAGGCACACCGAACTCGGTGACGGGCTGCTCCCCTGGGCTGTGGGCCTGTTCGTGCTGGCGACGGTGGTCTGGTGGACGACCCGCAGGCCGGCCCCGGCGGAGGCCACCCCCGGGGAGCGGACCCGGTCCGCCTCGTCCCGGTCCGCGCTGGTCATCCGCATCGTCGCATCGGTGCTGGCCGTAGGGGTGGCCGCGGGCGCCGTCGTGAACGTGTACCGGATCGGCGAATCCGGGGCGAAGGCCGCCTGGCACGACAGCTTCTCCAAGGCCCCCACGGGCGACCGGGGTGACAACGGCTGACACACCTGGCTCAGCCGCCGGGGCGGACACGCAGGCGACCGAAGCCGTGCAGCCACGCACTACTGCGGTCCGAGTCGCGGTCGGAGGCCGACCCGTCGTCGGCCGGTCTCCCCCAGCCGGCGCTTCCCGGCACGTACGGCCACGCCGATGCGTGGTGAGCCCACATGAGGGCCCGAACCGGCTCACGGTTCGGGCCGTCACGCGTTCCCAGGCCGCCACGTGATCCGCATCGTGGCCCGTTCGGCCCTGTGGGGTGGGCCGGGTTTCCCTCCTCGGCCCAGGCGTAGCCGACGTAACGTGGAGGTGTAACGGGCGTCTGCGTACCGGCCGAGGGAAGGTGATCGGCATGATGTGGTACGGCTGGAGCTGGGGCGGCTGGTTCTTCATGGCCGTGGTGATGGTGCTGTTCTGGGCGCTGATCATCGCCGGTGTCGTGGCGCTGGTCCGCTACCTCCCGAGCGGCCGTCACGGCCACCCGGGTGGCCTGCCCCCCTCCTCCGGTGAGGCGGGGAGCGTCAGCAAGCGGGCCGAGGAGCTGCTCGCTGAGCGGTTCGCCCGCGGGGAGATCGACGAGGACGAGTACAGACGGCGGATCACACTGCTGCGGGAGCACCGGTGAGGACGAACCGGCCGCGTGGCGGACAGGGGGGCGCCTCCCATGCTGCTGGGCCCGCTCCCGCCACGCTTCTGTGCGCTCGCCTGATTGCCTGTCACGCAAAGATGAGCACGATCGCGATGAGCACGACGATCACCCCGACACCGGTCCCCACCACACAGCCCGGGTTGTTCGCCAGCTCGGAGAGCCGGGACGCGAAGGTGGGTGGCTCCGGCACGGTGGCGGAGGGCCCCGGGGACGTGGTGGACACCGGGGCGGCGTGGGACTCGGCAGGGGAAGCAGCGTGGGACGTGTGGGCCGTGTGCGGCGTGGTGGACGGTGCAGCGCTCTGGCCGATCACATCGCGCAGGATCTGCTGCCACAGGACGGGGGACAGATCGGGGGCCAGGCCGTTGCCCGGCGCGATGATGCTCTGCCAGAGCCAGTTGCCCGCAGTGGGGTGGCGGTCCCGGCACATACGGTGCAAGAGCTCCTGCAAGTCCCGCCGGTAGCGTTCGTCCCGGCCCAGGGGGGCGACGGCCCAGGTGAAGAGGGAGGCCGCCCGCCGGGCCCTGGCCGTCCTCGAAACGGCCTCCGTGCCCTGCCCGTTCGGCTCGAAGTACAGGCCGTTGCGGAGCACCTCGGCGCACAGCTCGTGCGTCATCGCCGTCTCGCGCACCCGGACGCGGTGGTCGTCGCCCAGCTCGTCCAGCAGCAGGTCCAAGGAATCCGACGGCAGGTCGCCGGAGCGCAGTTCGTCCAGGAGCAGAGCGTCGGACTGTGTGCGCAGCCGCTCCCTCAGCAGGCCGCGCTGGAGGGCGTTCCTGCGCTGAGGGGCACGCAGATCCTCGTGGAGTGCGGCCGCTTCGTGGGTGGCCGCCGGGTGGCCTGTACCGAACGCCGCCGGCCGAGGGGCGGGCTGCTGGAGGGAGCGCGGAGTGGTCGTGGTGGGTGCGGGTGTGGGTGCGGGTCGGGGTGTGGGCGTAGGCGTGGGTGTGGGCGTGGGTCCGGGGGCGGATACCGGTGGCGGCTCGGGCGGGAGGTGCGGGGAGGCGGGTGCGGGCGTGAGAGGTGGGTAGAGAGGCGCAGGCGTGAGAGGCGGGGAAGAAGGTTCGGGGGTCGGTGTCGGAGGTACCTGCGCGGGTGCGGGGTCCGGTTGCGGGTCGGCGGGACGGGCGGACGGGGCCCGGGACGGTTCCTCTTCCGGGGTGGGGAGGCGGTGCGGTGCGGCGGCGGTGCGTGTGCCGGTCCGGGGGTCGGCGTCCAGGATCTGCTTCAGCAGGACGCGACGCCGCGGCCACTCCAGCGCCGCACCGTCCCGCAGGGCGTCGGCCAGCTGCGGCACACCGGGGCGGTCCGCCGGGTGGGCCAGGAGATGGTCCACCAGCCGGGCCGCCGCCCTGTGTTCGAACTGGGGCTCGGCCGGCGGGTGGCCCATGATCCGGGCCAGCGGACCGGGCCCGCCCGCGTCCGGTTCCCAGCGCGGGACGCACATCAGACGCAGCTGATGGGTGTCGGCCGTGTCGTACGTGGCGAACGTCCACTCCTGGCCGAGCCAGGAGCCGAACAGCATGAACAGCCCCAGGTACACCAGCGGCGCCGCGTCCTGGTCCGGCCAGCCGGGCAGCTGCTGCTCGTCCGTGAGCAGCGACACCCGCTGTGCCGGATCGCGCAGCCACTCCGCGGTGACCAGGATCAGCGCGTGCCGGACCGTCGGCAGCAGCTTCTGCATACCCGGCAGTCGCCGGCGAGCCACCGCGTCGAGCCGCTCGCACTCCACTGCGCGCAGCCGCCCGGCGGCCCTCTCCGCGGACTCCCGGTTGCTCCAGCCGCCGTGGGAGAGGCCGAGACACTGCCGGGTCTTGAGTGCCCGCGGGTCACCGACCAGGACATGACTGACCGTGCTGGGCCGTCCGCCACGGTCGGTGGTGGGCCAGCGCTGGACGAGCATGACGTCACCGTCGCGGGACAGGGTGCGTACGACGCTGTGCCGCGGGGCCGCCGTACCGGACACCCACAGCAACGGGCCCAGTTCTCTGCCCAGTTCCTCGGCGCGCTCGGCCGGGCAGGAGTGGGCGACGGCCTTCATGCCGGTGCCCTGGCGGCCCTGGTTGCCGTCCCAGCGGAAGATCACCTGGTGCACCGGTCCCGCGGCTGGGCCACCGCCCGGCCCGCCCGTGCCGGCCGGTGGCCTCCGCTCCTGGAAGTCGCTCACGTCGCTTCCTCTCCCCCTGTTCCTCTGGCTGTTCCTCTGGCTTCCGACGGCGGCTCCGCTTCCCTCGCGGGCACCGCTCCCACGGCGAACGCCTCGGCGCCGCCCGGCACTTCAATCAGCCCGTGCATCGCCAGCAGGGACAACAGCGGCTCCAGCACCCGCCGGGGCCCGGCTCCCGCCGGATAGCGGCCGTGTTCCTCCTGGCCGCCGGTGGCCGACGCGACATGCAGGGTGCACCGGCGGATCGTGTCGAACGGGCGCAGCCATGCCTGGCCGGCATGGTGGCGCAGCAGCCCGTAGACGTCCCGGCTTTCCTCGCGTACCAGCGCGGGGTCGAGCGAGGTGGGCGGCGCCGCCCCCAGCCAGCGGTCGACGGGTGGCTGGAACCGCAGGAGGTCGGCCTTGCCGAGCACCATGGCGGCTGCCACGTCCAGATACGGGCCGTTCTTCGGCAGTCGGTCCAACACGGTGCCGAAGGCGAGATCGCCGTCCCGGTTCACGTCGAGACCCCAGCGTTCCCTGGCGTGGTCCAGATGCGGCAGCGGCAGGGCCAGCGCCGGGTCGACGACGAAGACCATGGCGTCGACTCCCAGCAGGAAGCGGAGCGCCGCATCGGTGCGCACCAGGTCCTCGCCGCCGAGGTCGAAGAAGGCGACCGGACGTACCTGCCCGCGCGCGTCGGTGAGCAGGAGGGACTCCACGAAGCGGGCGAAGCCGTCCAGGCCGAGGCCGCCGGTGTGGTCGAGGACCTTGCCGTTGCGCAGCGGCTGCACCCGTTCCCGTACGAACCGGGCGTGTTGTTCGGGGTTGACGGACTGCCACTTCAGGCCGAACGGCTCCAGGCCGCCGTCGGTGATCTCCGCGATCATCTGGGTCAGCAGGTGGCTCTTGCCGGTGGAGGACTGGCCGACCATCGCGACGGTCAGCGGGCGGCCGTAGGTGAGGTAGGGCACCGGGATGAAGTGTTCGGGGAAGTCCGGGTCCGCCGTGCACTTCTGGACGGCACCGCGCATGACGTCCTGGCGCCGCAAGGGGTTGCTGATGCCCGAGGGGTCCAGCGCCCGGTATTGCATCTTGCTGTCGGTGACGAACAGTGAGGTGAGGTCGAGCTGGATGGTCTCCAGGCAATACGGGCAGAGCACCTGGCCGTTGCTCCGCCCGGCCGGCGCCCCGGACCCGTCGCGGGGTCCGGCGGCGGGCGCCTGCCGCTTGAGGCGCAGCGCGTGCGCGAAGGCCTCCCGGTGCGGGCGCGTCTCGTCGGCGGGCACGGAGAGCGCGATGCGCCGGGCGGCCCCCGGAGCCAGGAGGTCGAGCAGCCGGGCGGGTGCCGGCCGGCCGGCCGCCAGCGGGGCGAAGGCGCCCCGCAGCGTCTCGGCGAGCACCCGGTGCTCGCCGAGGTCGGCGGGCGCCCGGTCGGCGGGACCGGGCCGGCCGGTCACCAGCTGGTAGAGCACCTGGGCCGCGCTCCACACCGCGTCCCGGGAGTCGACGAGGCCCTCGCCCCTGCGCTGTTCGGGCGAGCAGTAGGGCGCCCGCCCCCACCGGGTCCTCGGCCGTCCGGTGCGGGCTACCCCTTCCAGGCCCCAGAACTGGAGCGAGGTGCCGTCCCAGAGCACGGTGGCGGGCGAGATGCCGCGTAACACCAGGCCCTGGCTGTCCAGCAGGCACAGCCCCAGCATCAGGTCACGGGCGAAGACCCGCTGGTCGGTCGCGGACATCACATGGGTGCGCACGGCGGCGGTGCCGCGCGGTGCGGCGTACAGCAGGAACGGCTCGGCGGTGTCCAGCTCGTAGCCGATGATCCTCGGGAAGAGGGCCGCGTACTCCGTGTCGTCGAGCACCCGGTGCAGGTGCAGGGCAGTGCCCGTCTCCGCATCCAGCAGTGCCCGCGCCGCCGGGTTCGCCGCGTCAGCGGCGGTCAGCCGCACCTGGACGCACTGCTGTCCCTCGTCGTCGAGCAGGCCGTGGCGAATCCGCTGGGGCAGCAGCGGATCACGTCGGGATGCGCGGCCGAAGCGGACGGGGGCGATGCGCCGCCGTCCCGAGGGGGCGGTGAAGGCGAGCGTGGTCCGCTGCGGGCTGTCCGGCTCCCTCACGTGGGGGTGCGGGCTACTGGTCACCAGCGGTCACCGTCCGTTCGGCCGTACCCGTCCGCCGGGTCGGATGCGGGGCTCTCGCGGGGCCGGACGGTATCCACCACTCCCATCCGCAGCGGGGTGAGCCGGATCAGCCCGGCGTACCGTCCCGACGAGGTCCACAGCGCCTCCTCGGGCCCGACCGCACCGCTCGTCCGCCAGGCCTTCTCGACCTCGGCGCGTACGGCCTCCGGCGCGAACCGGATCCATACCGCCGCCGCCGGGTCGCGGCTGAGCAGCGTGCCCTGCTCGGGCGAGGACAGCTGCACCACGGCCTGCCGGTCGGGCTCCGCGCCGACCAGGTCGGCCACCCGTTGCGGGTCGGTCCCCAGCAGGTTCGCCGAGGTGGTGCGGGTCCGGTGCGCGGCGGCGAACGGGGGCGGGGCCAGCACACCGTTGCGCTGAAGGTGCCGACGGGCCGTCGACAGCAGCTCGCGGACCCGGTCCTCGGTACGCCGTAGGGCGAGGGCGCCGGCCTGGCCGCGTTCGACGGCACCCCAGTAGGGCGCCATCGCCACCATGGCGGCGTCCGTCAGATCACCGGCGAGGGTGGCCACCAGCTCCGGCCCGCCCTCGCCGCTCTCCCGGTCGAGCCAGCGCGGAGTCCCGGCGGTGGCGTCCTGGCACGGGTCGGCGGGCCGGGCGGAACTCTGCTCCGCGGCCTCGTCCCCGGACGGCTCGTCCTCCCAGGCGTACGCGCTCGCCCAGTCGCTGTCCCCGTCGTCGGCCGCGGCGCAGGCGTCCGTCTCCAGGGCCGAGGCGCTGGACAGCCAGTCGTCCGCGGCGAACGGCTCGGTGCCGCCGGACGCAGCGGTGGCCGAGGGCCGCTCCGGCTCGGGCACCGCCTCGGCGTCCGCGGCGGCGGCCGTCGCCCGCAGCATGCCGGCGACGGACCGGGCCGCGTCGGCACAGTACAGGCGTTCGTCGGCGGCCCAGTGCTCATGGACCGCCTCGGCCAGCAGCGCGTCGAGCCCGTCCAGGGCCTGGCGCAGCGCGGCGGTGCCGTGGACCGCGGCCCAGGAACCGGCCGCCGCACGCCAGAGCCGGCGTGCCGTCTCCACCGCAATGCCGAGAGCCACCAGCAGAGCGGGGGCGCTCAGCCGGAGCGGAGGCTCGGTCGCGTATGCCACCACCACCCCGGCCACGGCACCGCCGAGTGCCGCGGCCCGGGGCCCCGTTGCCCAGCGTCGCGGGTGTCCGGCGCCCCGCAGCCGGGACGCGCCGAACACCGCCAGGCCGAGGAACACCAGCGGGACGGCGATCGCCAGCGCCAGGAACGGCCCCTGCCACAGCGCGCCGAGCAGCCCCGCCACGGCTGCCGCCGACGGCCCGGCCACCGGGCCCGGCACCGGGCCGCTGCCCGCCCCGGACCGCCGGGCCACCGCGTCGGCGGAATGATCGGCGAGCTTCGGCAGCAGCACCGAGCCCGGCACCGGCTCCACCCGCCCGGCCAGTCCGGTGAAGCGCTGGGCCACCGCGCGCAGCGCAAGCCCCCGCCCCAGCAGCTTCCCGGCGAACTCCCGCAGGCCCTCGCCGATCCGCTCGCCCACGCCCTCGGCCGAGGGCACCCGCAGGCCGAGGGCCGCGAGCCGGGCCGCCGTTTCGGCTGCGGACGCTGCCGTGCCGGAGCCGCCGCCGCTGTGCAGGGCCGAGCCGACGAGGCCCCGGTAGTCGTCGAGCGTCTGGCGCGCTTGGTCGAGGTCCGCCTCGAACGCCTCCCTGCGGGAAGCCCGCAGCAGCCCGGGGACGGAACGCAGCCCGGCCAGCGCGTCCTCGGCGTCGTCGAGGGCCGCCGCGCACGCGTGGTACGCGGCGTCCGCCATGCCGCCCGCCTCGCGGTGCCGCAGGTCGCGGCCGGTCCGGCCCGCTGCCAGTCCCCGCAGCGGCTCCGGCAGATCGGCAGCGGTCCAGGCGGTCACCGGCAGATCCGGTGCGAGCTCGGTGTCCTCGCCGGCGAACCGGGCGAGCGCGTCGCGCCAGGCGCGGTCGCGCACCTGTGGCGGCAGGTCCTGCTCCAGCAGCCGCACGCCGGGCGCGGCGACGGTGTCGGGCAGCGACCCGAAGTCGTCGAGCACCCTCAGGAAGACGTCCGGGACCGACAGCAGGTCCACCAGGACCGCCAGCGCCTCCGGGGCGTCGGGCGCGGGCTGTTCCAGCGCCGTGCGGGCGGAGCGCAGGTCGCCCGCCCACAGCAGAGCGGTGCCGGAGGCCCGCAGCATCGCCGGCCGCACCAGCCGCCGGTCCGGCTGGAGGACCTCGTCCTCACCGGCGTACGACCCGGGCGCACTGCCCACCAGAAGGACCAGGATCCTGACCTCGCCCACGGCCCGGTAGGCGGTGAGCAGTTCGTACTGCTGCTGGTGGTCGGTCAGTCCGGCCGGGGTGTCGACCACCAGGAACAGCGGGTGGTCGGGTTCCGGAAGTCCGGCCCGGCCCAACTGCCGGGCGACCTTGGCCCGCAGGGCCGGGGCGGTGTCGAGTTCCGCCGCCCCGGTGCGCAGGTCCAGGTGGATGACGGCGCCGATGTCCTCGGACGTGATCACTCCGCATCACCGTCCCAGGGGTTGCGGCGTGAGCGGTCGCGGCCACTGTCGTCGGCGCCGTCGAACGGGCGGGGGGCTCCGGGGTCGTCCCATGGCGCCCACGGCCGGTCGGCGCTGCCGGGGTGACCGTTGACGCGGTCCGGGTCCCGGTCGCGGTCCCGGTCCCGGTCCCGGTCTCGGCCGCGGTCGCGGTCGCGGTCCCGGCCCCCGGAGGAGCGTCGGGCGCCGCCGTCGTGCGTCTCGCCGGCGCTGTACTCGGCGCTGTATTCGTCGCTGCCGGAGGCACGTGGCGTCGGTTCGCCCCAGCCGTCTGCGTGGTTGCTCTCGTCCCGGCTGTCCCGCTCGCCCCTGCCGTCCCGCTCGCCCCTGCTGTCCCTTTCGTCCCGGCTGCCCCTCTCGGCTCTGCCGGTCTTCTCGCCCCGAAGGTGCCTGCCGTCTTCGCCGTGGCCGTCACCACGCCCGTCGTCGTACCGGTCGTCCCCGTACCGGTCTTCGCCGTTCCGGTCTTCGCCGTTCCGGCCGTCGCCGTACCCGCCGTCATAGTCGTCCACGGACACGCGCCGCGAACGCCCCTCGCTGCCGTCCTGGTACGCGTCGGCCGAGCGGCGCGGGGCGGTACCCCAGTCGTCGTCATCGGACACGGCATGCCGGCGTTCCGCAAGCTCCTTGCGGGCGCGCGGCTTCGGCGTTCCGCCGCGTACGTGCTCCAGCAGCGTGCGCAGGGTCGGCTGGACGGCACGCTGGTCGCCGAACTCGGTGTCCAGCGCCGCCGGCAGCGTCTCCGCCCAGAACTCCCACAGCGGCCGCACCCAGCCCTCGACCCGCTCGCCGCCGCGCTCCCGGCGGTCCTCCAGCAGTTCCAGCTGGCGCGGGGCGATCTTCTCGACCAGTTCGACGAAGAGCGGATGCGGTGTACTGCCGCTCCTGGCGAGACCCAGTGGCTGGGCCCCCATCAGTTCGCGGCAATAGTCCTCGACGGTCCGTTCGTCGTCGAGGACGGTCCAGCGTTCGTACGAGCGCAGCAGTTCCGCCCAGCTCGACACGCCGCCGGGGAAGTCACCCAGCCGCAGCCGGACACCGGGCACATTGTCACCCGTCTCGGGGAACAGCCTCAGCCGCACACGGTCCGGCGACGCCAAGTCGCCGTCCACCACGTCCACCTGGCCGTTCCACATGCAGCACAGCAGCCGGTGCAGGATGGCGCGGCGGTCCTCCTCGCCGCTCACCATCCAGCTGTCCCGGAACCCGAGCCGCTGACGCCACCGCAGCACGTCCTGGGCCTGCTCGGAGTCCTTCGCCCTGGCCCACTGGCGCAGCACCTTGCGGGCCTCGGGCACCTGGGTGAGGCTCATCTCGCTGCGGAAGAGCACCACGGTGATCGAATCGCTCTCCACGCCCCGGTACTCCACAGAGTTCTTGGCGTCGGAGGGCAGCCGCAGCGCCTTGGAAAGGTACTCCTGCACCTCTTCCACCAACTGCACGCGCGGGTGCGTGACAAGGACCCGCAGCGGTCCGGTGCCCTCCGGGGTGAAGCCCACCGGCAGCAGCCCGGTCAGCTTGCGGCCGAACAGGTCGAGCGCCTCCTTGCTGACGTGTTCGGTGGCGTCCGCGTCGCCCGCCGCGGCGGCCAGCAGCGCGCTCATGGACGGCAACAGCGGGCGCTCCTCCAGCTGTTCGCCGCTCTCGGCGAACAGCCGCGTGATGCGGCCTTCCAGCTGTGCCTTGACGACCGACACCGCGCTGTCGGGGTTACGGCGGCTGAGCGAGTGGACCGTGCGCCAGGTGTCCCCGTCGACCATCTTGAGCAGGAGGGTGGCCTCGTCGTCGTGGTCACGGAGCCCCTCCCGGCGGATCAGCCGGGTGACCAGGTCCTCGTAGAAGTGGTTGAGGGTGCGCTGCGGTGGCAGCAGATACGAGATCCCGGTGCGGTCCTCGTAGAGTTCGAGGCCCTTCTGCGCGGACACCTTGCGCTCCTGGTCGGAGTGTTTGCGGAAGGCGTTCACCAGGCGTCCGAGGTCGGTCCCCGCCGCGTCCGCCTGGGGCTGCCAGCGCTGCTGCTGCTCCCGCCATGCCTCGTGCCACACGATCCGGCTGCGCCACTGGTACCAGGCGTCCTGCTCCTGGAGGGCGGCCTGCACGTCGTCGTCGCCCCAGCGGGCCGGTGACATACCGGCCATCCGGCCTTTGATCCGGGGGGTCTTGGGCGGCTGCTCGGTCACCCCCGGCGGGCGCTGGGGGGCTATGGAGCGGCTGTTGAGCATGCCGAGGAACCCGACCCGGGCGATCGGTTCATCGCTGTCCGGGACGCCCCGCACGACGCGTTCGGCGAGGAAGGGGTCCACGGTCTGGAGGAGCTTGTCGATGGCGGGGCGCGGGGCGAACCGGTCGGCCATCGAGGCGGCCTGGCGGTCGGCGATGGACTGGAGGTCGGACAGCAGCCGCTGCATGTCCGCGATGCGTTCCCCGAGCGCCTGCTCGATGGCCCTGCTGCCGCGCGGCAGCGGCTCGGGCTCCGGTACGGGCAACTGCCGGCGTTCCCAGAGTTCTTCGAGATGGGAGTCGGCGAACAAGTGCCGGATCATCGGCACCGCGGTTTCCCGCAGCACGGCACGCGGCCGCTCCACGAGATCCGTGACCGCCTCCCGCAGCAGCCGGCCGGCCACCAGGTCGGCCAGCTGGTCCATCGGGGCGGTCATGGAGGCCACCAGGCTGGTGGAGACCCCCTGCCGGCCGATGCCGGTGGGGGACATGGCGCTGCGGTGCACCCCCCGGTTGATGAAGCTGGCGGCGAACGTCTGGAAGTCGTCGTCGGCCGCCGTCATCCGGCCCCGGGAGCGGCCGTCGCCCAGCTCGGTGCCGATCAGTGACATCACCAGGGAGACGATGGAGCGGCGCAGGTCGTCCTGGCGGATCCCCGCGGTCGGGCTGAACAGGAACGCGGTGGGCAAAATGCCGGTCCGCAGCCGGATCGGTGTCGTGCCCGGGTAGCGGATGCCGAGACCGGAGTCATGGTCCAGGTCGCCGATCTCCGCCCCCTCCGTCGGCGCGTTCTGCCCGTCCACCAGCCGGAACAGGTCGACCAGCGCACGGGCCGAGTTGAGCTCCGCCTCCCGTCCGCCGCCGGCGGCGGAGGAGAACGAGGAGGGCATCACGACCAGTGGGTAGATCTTCACCCCGTCGAAGCGGCGCAGTTGGAAGGCGTGGTTGATCAAGTGCAGATAGTCCAGGAAGATCCCGGCGCCGGTGCCTCCCGCAACCGAGAAGGCGACGAACACATCGCAGCCGTTGACCTTGCCGCCGCCGAGCTCGCTCAGCTCACCGGCCGACTTGGCGATCGCGTCGATGGCCTGGAGGAGGGGTTCCAGAACCGGGGCGAGGCTGTGCCGGAGCGTGGCGAACAGGGCGGCGCGCCCGACGGTGGGCAGTTGGCCGGCGCCGTTGTGGAGCGGGGTGACCTTCGGCTCGTCGATGCGCGGCGGCAGCCAGCCGGAGACCTCGTCCCGCAGGCTGGCCCGGAGCATCTTGGTCACTTCCGGTGAACTGTCGAAGTTCGGCAGCAGGTTGTGCGTGGCCCGGGAGGTACGGGCGTACGCGGGGCGCAGCGACGGGTCCACATTGAACTGGGGCAGACGCTGAAGGTCGGACTCGCTGTAGTCCGCGTACACGAACTGAAGGCAGTCGGGAAGCTGGTAAGGGGCGTGGCCGCTCAGGTGGCTGAGTGCGACGCCGTCCGGACCGCACAGCTCGGCACGCAGCTTGCGTTCGAGTTCGGCACCGACCAGGCCACCGGTGCCGCCCAGGCCGACGAAGAGCATCGGCTGGAAGATTTTCATGGGTTCCCTCCCGCTTGCGGCCGTATCGGCGGCCGGTTCGTCCTCGGTACGTCTGTGGATTCCTCGCGGCACGGCGGCCGCGCGGCGGTGTGCGCCGACGGGCCGGTGGCGCACCGGCCCGCCCCGCGCGTCACCGGTACGACTCGTAGGTGCTCGCGCTCCCGCCTTCGGTGGCCGCGGGGGTGGTGGCCGCGGTCGCCGGTGGCTTGGACGACCGCGGTCGCCGGGCCTTTGCAGTGCGGGTCTCCTCGCCGAGGGAGAGGCTCAGCGCATCGGTCAGCGGGACCGTCCCCCGCGTGGGCAGCCGGGTCCGCCCGCCGCCGCGCTTGCGCAGGACCGCTCCGCCCTCGGGGCTGCGCTGGACGGCGTACGGGCCGTGGCTGCGCCGCTCGATGCGCGGGCTGCGGTGCGGCTCGACGACGGCGAACTCGTACCACTGCTTGTGCCCGTGCCCGGCCGGGTGCTCTCCGAGGACGTCGCCCTCTGGGGAGACCAGTTGCAGCACCAGGCCGAACGGGTCCCTGCGGGTGCGGCGTTGCCGCAGCCAGGCGAGGGCGGCCACGGCGGCCGACGCGCTCAGCACCGCGGCGGACAGGAACGCCCACCAGTACTTCTGCCAGATGCCGGGCTCCGGCGTCACCGGCACCGAGAGCGGGGACCGCACCAGCGTCCGGTCGTGATCCGTGGTGTCGACGACCGTGACGGTGCCGCCGAGCCGCAGACCGTCGTCGTCGAGGCGGTCACCGAAGACGCCTTCGGGGGCGACGTCGACCGTCACCTTCCGGGTCCCGGACTCGCCGGGCTTCACCACGATCTCGGCCGGGCTGATCGAGAGCAGTCCGGGCTGGAGGTCGGCGACGGACAGCCGCAGGGTGTGCGGGATGCCGCTGGTGTTGTGCACGGCCAGGGTGCCGGTGAGCGTGGTGCCGGGGTGGGCTTCCGTGGCGGGCAGGGTGAGGGCCGTGGTGACGGGCAGCACCCCGGGCGCGATCTGGCCGCTCTCGCTGCGCGTGTCGGCGCTCAGGCCCGAGGCCGTCAGCGTGCCGCTCACCTTCAGTGTCCCGGAGGCGCTCTGAGGGATCTTCACGGATCCGGTGAAGGAGCCATCGCTCCCCTTGGGGTCGGGCCCCTTCCCGTCGTCGGCGAGCCGCAGGGCCAGCGGGGCGAAACCGTCCCCGGTCAGCTCGCTGCGGACCCTCAGCCCGGCGTAGTCACGCGGGTCCTTGATCTCGTAGCCCTCGCGGGTCTGCAGGCGCATGGTCACCGTGGCCGTCGCTCCGGCCTGGGGCGACGGCGGGTCCATGGTGAGGGAGCCGCGCAGCTCGCCCTGCCACAGCACGCTGACGCCGACAGGAAGGGCGCGGTGTCCTTCGGGGGCTTCGGCCTTCACCTTCCAGATGCCGGGCACCGGGTCGACGATCTTCAGCGCCTCGACGGTGTCACCGGCGCCCGCCCGCTCGAATCGCGACTTCCGGTACGTCCCCGAGGTGGGGACCTTGTGGCCGCTGGGGTCGAGGTAGCTGATCGTCACCGCGGGGTCGCTCTTGTCGACCACGATGCTGCCCACGGTCGCCAGCGGCGAGATGCCGACCTCCAGGGTGGCGGGTGGCCGCTGGCTGGCTCCCTGCTGGTAGCGCAGGCAATGGGCGGCGGCGAAGATCTTCTCCAGCATCGGGCCGACGTCCTTCGCCCCGGAGACCTTGCCGGCCGTCGGGCGGGCGGAGGGCAGTTCGACGCAGCCCTTCTGGTGTCCGCCCGCGGCCATCCGGCCGAGCTGCGCCTTGTCCGGAGCGGGTCCGAAGCCCAGCGGCCAGATCTGGACCCCTTGCGCGGCGGCGTTCGCGAGCTCCTGGTTCAGCTGCTGTTTGCCCTCGTTCTCGCGGTGCGCGGCATCGCCGTACTGGGGGCTGCCGGTGACGTCCATCTCCCCGTCGGTGAGCAGGAACAGCACCCGGGGCACCGACGGGTCGGTGCCGGTGCTGAGTTCGTGCACTCCCTGGCGTATCGCGCTCGGGAAGTCGGTGCCGGTGCCCTCGTTCTTCTTACGGCTGCGCAGCTTGCCGACACACCCGCCGATCGACTCGCGCCCCGCCGCGTCCAGCGTGGTCCGCGGGCACACCGGGTCCACCGCGCGCTGGTCACCGGATTCGGCGGCGGCGAAACCGAAGACCGTGACATGGGAGGACGAGGAGACGTCGCCCAGCGCGATCCGTGCGGCGGCGGCCTTTTCCGCCTTCATGTCCGCGGGCGCGAGGCTGGCGGACTCGTCCACGGCGACGGCGTAGTTGACGGAGCTGAAAGCCGGCGTGGACGCCGCCGCCGGCACCGGATCAGGACCGGCGGGTGCCAGCAGGGACACGAGCACCGCGGCGCCGCTCAGCGCACGCAGTGCACCGCGGCGCGCCCAGCCCTTTCTTTTCTGCCGTCTTCCCCTGACTGCTCCCACGGCCGTCCCCTTATTTCGTCTGTGCGTCATGTGCGTGGTGGTGCGCCGCCGTCGACGGCGCGGGCCGGCCGCGGTCAGCGCGCGGTCAGTCCCCAGGCCAGTGCCAGTGCTGCCGAAGGGGCCAGTGCGCCCACCCCCCAGCGGATGGCCCGGTATTTGGCGGACAGGATCGAGCTGACGTCGATGGCCTGGATGAGCAGCCACCCGGCCGGGTCACGCCCCGCCTCGGCGAGCTCGGCGGACAGCCGCGCGAAGTCGTGCGGAGCCAGCAGGTCGCCGAAGAACGTCACCCCGTCCCGGCTGCGGACCGTGCCGGTACGCGGCATGAGCACCCGGACCAGCGCAGTCACCGCGACCGCCCAGAGCACACCCGCGACGACCAGCGTGAGGTCGGCCGGCCCGTGCCAGTCGGGCGTGCCGTGCCGGCCGATCAGGAACGCGGGCAGTGCCAGCGCCCCGGAGAGCAGCACGGCCGCCTTCGAGTCGGCCCGGCCGAGGTCCTCCCGGACCGTGATCAGCAGTCGTTCCGCGAGGCGTTCCCCGACCTGGTCGTGCCCGTGCAGACCCCCGTCCAGCACCGGCACGACCGGGTCGGGGGACGTGTGTGCGCCGCCGTCGGCAGCCATCACTCCTCCTCCGCCCAGGACCATCCGTCGTCCCGGCTGCGGCTCCGGCGGCGGGGCGGCTCCGGTTCGGCGTCCTCGTCCTTGCTCGGACGGGGACGGTCCCCGGCCCAGGAGGCCGGTTCGTCCGCCACCCAGTCCGGGGTGAACGGCTCGGGCGGCGCCAGCTGCGGGGTGTCCCGGCGGGCGGGCAGCGAGCCGATGGGCCCCTGGACGCGATGGCGGCCCCGGTTGAGGAGTTCCAGTGCCTGCGACTCCACGTCGCTGGAGTGGATCTGCCCGCTGTCGACCATGGCGAAGAGCCGGTCGACGCGTTCCTTCTCGTCCTGCCTGCCCTCTTGGCGGATCTTCTCCAAGAAGTCCTTGGCCGCCTCGGGTTCGGCCGCCAGCATGTAGCTGAGCTGGTCCAGCTCCCCGCCCTGCAGCATCGACCGGAACTTGTGCTGATGCACCCGGGTCACCTCGGCCGAGGCATGCGCGTCCCGGATGCCGTCCATGTGGTGGATGGTCCGGTCGTCCACCCGCAGACGGACGTACAGCCGTACCCGCAGGCCGAGTTCGGCGCCCAGGTCGTCCCAGCGCCCGCCGGCGCAGTGCCGGGTGATGGCGCGGTCGGCCTGTTCGGCCTGGGCCACCGGGAATTCCGAGGAGACCTCGCGCAGCCGCTCCAGCGTCGGGGCGGTGAGCCGTTTGGCGACATCGGTGACGACCTCGGTCGCGACCAGATGGGGATCGCTCACGGTCCAGTGGATGTCCACCTCGGCCTTGAAGAACGTGGTGCCGCCCGCGGCCGGCAGCTCCATGTGGAGCGTGGTCTCGAAGGTGCCGAGTGCGATCTCGCAGATGGTGTGCGGCCGGGCCAGCGCCCGCTTGTCATAGTGCTGGACGCCGGAGACGGTGGCCACGCTGTAGCCGCCGTTGCGGTAGAACAGCACCGAGGCCGTCCGGGCACTCGCCTGCCGGAACGGACCCACAGGCGTGTACTCCCGCAGGAACGGGCCCGCGGTCCCCGGGCCGGCGTCCGCGCCCCCCTCCGCCGCCACGCCCTCGTACTCAGCCATGCCTGTCCTCCTCGCCCGTCCGGTCCCGCGGCGCGACGGCGAGCCACCACAAGGAGCGCGCCTGCGCGTCGGGGAGCGGATTCTCCGGATCGTTCATCATGCGGCGCAGCAGCCAGTCCAGCCGCCGCCGGTCGTGCTCCTCGGTCGTCAGCGCGGGCAGCAGCGCCGCCAGGCCCGGCTGGGTCCACTCCGTTCCGTCCCTGCGTACGGCGGATCGCAGCAGGGCCTCCAGGGCGTCCATGGCGACTTCCTGCGACCGTGGGGTGTTGAGCGCGGTCCACATCAAGTCGGCCATCGGGCCCACGAGTTCGGGACGGGCGGCGGCGAGGGCAAGCGGCAGCGGCCAGTCCCCGCGGTCCGCCAGCAGGGATCCGGGCTCGTCGTTCAGCACCTCGTCCACCGGGGTCACGGCGAGCCGGACGGTGGTCACCAGACCGAGGTCCTGGTGTGCCTCGCGTTTGTGGTGGGTCCACTCGGACATCCGCCGGAGCACCTTCGCACGGTCCGGCAGCGCCAGCAGCCGTACGACGTTGAACGAGGCGGCCGCCAGTTGGTCCCCGTTGTCGCGCACCCCGATCCGGGCCAGGGCGTCGAGGGCGTCGTCCGTCGTCGCGGCGGCGTTCCCGTAGCCCAGCGCCATCGCCGCGGTCCAGCGCAGCGACTTCGTCCCGTACCTGCTCCAGTCGTCGACCAGCTTGCGCACCGCCTTCCGGTGCGTGGCGTGCCCGGCCGCCTGGTCCAGCGTGGTGGCCGCGAAGATCCTCCGGCGGGGCGTGGACGCCTCGGCGAGCGGGCGGATCAGCTCCGCGTAACCGTGGTCGAAGTCCCGTACGCACAGCTCCCCGGCGGCCACCGCGGCGCGCATCCACACCTGGGGGCGGGGATCGTCCGCCAGCAGCCGCAGCCACCGGACGACCGGCGCCCTGGCAGGGAAGTGCCGGTCCCAGATCTCGCTCAGCACCGCGGCGGGCAGTGCGGAACCCCGGTACCAGATCAGCTGGGCGCCCACCTCGGTGCCGGCCACCTCGACCCTGCCGTCGGTGAGTTCGGCACGCGAGAGCGCCAGATCGGAGACCGGGTCGTCACAGAACAGCGGGCGGGCGGGCGTGATGTCCGGATCGCTCTGTACGGACAGTTCCCAGGTCAGCAGATGAGCGGCGGTGGCCACGGCGCTGCGCGAGGCCCCGCCCAGGACGGCGAGCGCAATGCGGAACGCCACCGGGTGGAACAGGGTTGCCGTACTCGGCGGCCCCGCGCGGCCCTCCGTATCGGACGGGAGCGCGGCCAGCGCCCGGTCCACGCCGGCGAACCACTCCTGGGCCTGGTCCGCGGCCAGGCTGCGGCAGCCGGCGAGCAGTTCCTCGTACGAGACGTCACCCAGCAGATGCTCGGCCAGCAGCGAGGCGACCAACTCGGCCTCGGCGGGGCGCAGTTCCTTCAGTCCGACCGCATCCCTGACCGCTTTCCGGCCCGCCAGCTCCTCCGCGCTGCCCAGCAGCTCCGCCACCCGCGGTCCGCCGTCCGGCATGCCGGCCCGCGCCGTGGCGATGCGGTCCTCCAGCCGTTCCCGCAGCCGGGTGGTGAGCAGCTCCTGCGTGGGCACGGGCGGACAGAGCATCCCGTACCGCCCGGCCAGCAGCGGGTTCGCCGCCGATCCGACCGTCACGACGATCACCGCGAACGACTCGTGCTCGTCCAGGGCCGCGGCCAGCCCGTCCAGGTCCATCGCGTCCGGCGGCAGCGAACCGGGCCCGGCGAGGGAGAGTTCCAGCAGGTAGCCGATGCCGCGCCGCTCCTCCAGCGAGCCGGCCAGCCCCCGTACGTCCGGATCGACCCGCCGCACCCGGGAACCCGTCCCGGTCTCCGTGCTGGTGCCGCTCTCCGCACGGGCGGTGACCTCGTCGAGGAGGGAGAGCGCGGTGCTGGTACGTCCGGTGCCGGGCGCGGCGCCGAGCACCAGCAGCCGACGGGCCTGGAGCGCGTTGCGCAGATGCAGATAGCCCTCCGGCTCCACATGGACCCGGCGGAGCCTGCGCAGTTCCTCGTCGGGAACGGGCCCGCTGCGCATCCCCGCGCTGGAGTGGCGGGCGTCCATCCGCAGATGGATATCGCCGATATGGGCGCTCTGGATGTAGGAACGGTCGAAGCTGTTGAGGTCACGGCCGGTGTCGAACAGCATCCGAGTGGAGCGGCGGGCCCGCGAGGCGGCGGCGAGATCCGTGGGACCGTCCTCGCCCTCCGCCTCGGCGAGCGGGTCGCGGGTGTGCTCCTTGAACCGCCCTGCGGCGCGCTCCCGTTCCTTCTCCTTCTCCGCGGCCTCGCTGTCGGCAAAATCCCCGCCGTCTCCCTCTTCCCCGCGTGGCCGGTCGTCGCCGTCCCCGGCCCTGGCCTTGTTGTCGGCGTTGTTGGCGTTGTCGGCGTTATCGGCGTTGCCGGCGTTGTCGGCCCCGCGAGCGGGTGCTCCGGCCGCTTTCCGGGGTGCGGGTTCGGGGGAAGCGTCCACCTGCTGTTGTTCGTCGGCCACGTGACTCAGTCCTTCCGTGGTCCGGCGCCACCGGCGATCCGCCCGATGTGCACGGGCTGCTGGTACACGTTGTCCCGGTGCTGGGACATGTCGCCGTGAACGGTGTAGCGGGCGCCCGAGGTACCGGTCCGGTCGTCATCGTCCGCGTCGTCGTCCGGACCGGTGTCCGGGCCGGCGCCCGGCTCGGTGGCCACGGCCCCCGCCTCGCCGCTCTCGGGCGTCTGTGTACCGGCGGGCGGCGGCGGATCACCGGCCGGTATCGCCGGAGCGGGCCGCCCCGGGAGTTGGCACCAGGCGGTGACCTCGCCCTCCTTGAGCTTCAGGCGGGCCGAGGAGTAGCGCGCGGGCTCGATGAACTTGCCGCCGCTGCTGACCATGTCCTCGTACAGCGACTCCGAGACCACCAGCACGAGGTCGGCGCGTTCGGCGTCCAGCAGCTGCCTGGCGACGGGAGAGTCCGCCAGCCGGCAGGCGAGGTCCACCGCACGCCCGCTGATGCCCCGGCCGTCGTGCCGGACCGGACCGACATGCATGCCGACCCGCAGCCCCAGGGGGACGCGCAGCGCGCGGTTCTCGTCCCGCAGGCTCTCGTGCACCTCGACCATCCACAGGCCGAGCAGCCGGGTCACCGCGATCCGGCCGGCCACCGACAGCAGCACCCCGTCGCCGCGGTCCTCCATGTGCACGGCGTCCCGCGCCACCTTGGCGTGGGTGAACGCCGCTTCCAGGACCCGGTAGATCCGGGCGCGCATCCGCGGCTTGTCCACGTCGTCGTACGCACCGGAACGCCGGGCGTCGACGCTGATCACCAACTCGTAGCGCGCTTCGGCGACATCCATTGCGTCGTCGTCCACTCCGTGCCCCCTGTCCTGTCCGCTTGCCGTCCCCGTCAGCTTCGGGCCCGGGACCAAGGCCGTCTGTAGCCGTTTACACACGACCGGGCGGGGATTTACTCCTGATGCCCCTCCGCGAGGAGGGCGAGCAGCGCGGGGTCGAGGATCTCCACCATCCGGTTCCCCGTCCGCACGACGTGCTGGGTACGCAGCAGCCGCAGGGCCTTGGCGACGGCCTCGCGGGTGGCTCCGACGGTGGCGGCGAGCTCGTCCTGAGCCAGCTGGACGACGGTGCCCGCGGGCGAAGGGCCGGGGGCGGAAGGGGTGTAGGGGCCGGAGGGTTCGGCCCGGGAGAGTTCGGTGAGCCGGGCGGCCAGGCGCTGCAACACGGTGAGCGAGGCGAGTGCGGACCGCTCCTGGTCGGCGCTTCGGAGCCGGAAGGTGAGCTGGCGGATCACCAGACCGCTGACGCGGGGGTGCAGGGCGAGAAAGCGACGGAATGCGTCCCCGGATATGACCTGGGCCTCTATCGGGCCCAGGGCGCGTACGGTGGCGCTGCGCGGGCGGCTGTCCAGCGCGGCCATCTCGCCGAGGAGTTCGCCGGGACCGCGCAGCCCGAGTATCAGTCGGGTGGCACCGCGGTCCGTGACGACAGAAACGGTCACCCAGCCCGCAAGTATGATCATTACGTGACTGGATCGGTCGCCCTCGGTCAAAAGATGAGCATCGGCCGCATAACGCTTCCGATTTCCGAGAGCCATCACACTCTCGTTTTCCTGGACTGTCAGAGCGCGCGCGAACGCCAGCTCATCGCCGAGCAGCCCCATGGCCACTCCCCCCACGGCATTCCGGATGGCCTGAATTCCACTGGCGATGATGCTCGCAGAGTGACGCTCCGGGGGGAGTTAAACGCGCCATATTGGCTGTACCGATAGGTAGATATCGAACTGCCAGGTAGATCGCCCGCACTTCCCATGCACTCGCCACCCTTTCCACTCCCGCACCCGCACCCGGGGACCCCCGGCCCCTCTGCCCCCGGGACCCCGTTCACCGACAACGCGGAGGTCAGGCCGCACACCCGGGCGCACCGGACTCATTTGATACCGGCAACGGGAGAAGGTGGAAGGCATGGCGAAATCTCGGGTTTCCGACGACGGCGCGCTAACTCAGCACACCCCAAGAGGAGTTGACAATTCCGCAGCCGGCCACCTGACCGGCGCCCCGCCGTCTCTGTCGCCGGGGCCGATACCGGACAAGTGCGGCGCTCACCGGGCCTTCCGGTGGGGAAGACCCGCGGTTCGGCCGGGACCACAAGAAACAAGAACGAAGAAAGGTTTCAGCGAATCGAAGAGGAGTACGACGGCGACGACCTCGCGGAGCGATTTCCGAAGTTCCCGATGGTTCGACACACGCACGCCCAAAAAGCGTGGATTCCGGACGCACCTACTGATGAGCACTCGCTCCGATGCCGCTTCCGCAGCACCGCCCCCGCCACGCCCTGCGTTCCGCGGCGCGCGGGTTGCCGGTCCGGCGCCACTCAGGCACGGGCGACCGGGTGCAGTGCGGCGTACTCCAGGGGCGCCGAGGGATCGACCGCGACGTCCAGCGGGGCCGGCGCGGCTCCCGCCCGGACCAGGAGGTCCCCGATGGCGGCGATCATCGCCCCGTTGTCCGTGCACAGCCGCAGCGGCGGCACCCGCAGGGTGATCCCGGCAGCGTCGCAGCGCTCCTCCGCCAGGCTCCGGACACGGGAGTTGGCGGCGACCCCGCCGACCACGACGAGGGTGCCGACGCCGTGGGCGGTGCAGGCGGCCACCGCCTTGCGGGTCAGGACGTCGGCGACCGCCTCCTGCAGCGCGGCGGCCCCGTCCGCCACCGGCAGCACCTGACCACGATGCCGCTCCGCCCATCGCGCGGCGGCGGTCTTCAGCCCCGAGAACGAGAAGCCGTACGGATCGTCGCGCGGCCCGGTCAGCGGGCGGGGGAAACGCAGCGCACGGGCATCGCCCTCGCGCGCGGTCCGGTCGATGGCCGGGCCGCCGGGGTAGGGCAGCCCGAAGACCCGGGCGACCTTGTCGAAGCACTCACCGGCGGCGTCGTCCCGGGTGTCGCCGAGGTGCACGATCGGGTCGCGGGCCAGGTCCCGGACGAGCAGCAGCGAAGTGTGACCGCCGGAGACGATCAGCACCACACACGGGTCGGGCAGCGGGCCGTGCTCCAGGGTGTCGGCCGCGACATGACCCGCCAGGTGGTGCACTCCGTGGAGCGGCACGTCCAGCGCGTACGCCAGGCTCTTCGCGCCGGCCAGTCCGACGTGCAGCGCACCGGAGAGCCCCGGCCCGGTCGTCACCGCAACCGCCCCGATGTCGGACATCCGCAGCCCGGCCTCCGCCAGCGCCCGGTGCACCACCGGGGTGAACGAGTGGACATGGGCACGGGCCGCGATCTCCGGAACCACCCCGCCGAACCGGGCATGCTCGTCCATGCTCGACGCCACGGCATGACCCAGCAGCCGGCCGTTCCGCACCAGTCCGGCGCCCGTTTCGTCACAGGACGACTCGATGCCCAGTACCACGGGTGTCCCACGCATGCCGTTCTCCTCTCGCGTACCGCGGCCAGCTTAAATGCGCTAATTCTGCAACTGCGAACTATAGGCAATAAGGGTCCATGGGATGCCACCTTTGCGTGCACTGCGTCGAGCCGACTTCATCCGGCTGCCGGCCGACCTCAATCGATCACGCTCCGCGTTCATGCGGCTACTCTTCGCGGTGAAAGCTGATCATTCTCAGGGGAACAGGTGGTGCGTGATGTCCCAGGAAAACTCGCCGGGAACGCGGTCCGGAGATGCCGACATCATCTTCACCGGCGGTTCCATCGTGACGGTTACCGATGAGAAGTCGGCGGCGCCCGAGGCGGTGGCCGTCAAGGACGGCCGGATCGTCTTCGTCGGCAACCTGTCCCAGGCACAGGCCGATTGGCGGGGGCCGGACACGCGGCTGCACGACCTGCTGCCGGACCAGGCCCTGCTGCCGGGTTTCATCGATGCGCACGGCCACGTGGTCGGCACCGGCCTGCAGGCCACGATCGCCAATCTCCTGGCCGCTCCCGACGGCAACGTCACCGATATCGCGTCCCTCCAGGGCAAGCTGCGCGAGTTCGCCGAAAGTGCGGTGGGGAAACGCTCGGATTGGATCGTCGGTTTTGGTTACGACGACTCCATGCTCACCGAGGGCAGGCACCCCACCCGCCACGACCTGGACGTGGTATCCACCGAGAAGCCTGTCCTGGCGATCCATCAGTCCTTCCATCTGGGAGCGGTCAACAGCCTGGGACTCGAACGGCTCCGGTACACCGCCATGAAACCGGACCCGGACGGCGGGGTGATCCGGCGGAGGCTGGAGCGCGGGACCGAATCCGGGCCCGTGTACGGGGAGCCGAACGGGGTGCTGGAGGAGACCGCGTTCAACCCCGCCGCCGACCTGGCCGTCGCCGGGATGGACCCCATCGACAGCGGACAGTTCCTGCCCGTGGGCCTCCTGTCGGCAGCGAGTTTCGGCTTCACGACCGTGCAGGAGGGGGCAGCGAGCCTGGAGGTCCTGGACCTCCTGCGGCAGGTCGCGGACGCCCACCCCGCCGGCCTGCCCACCGACGTGGTCGTCTACGTCAAGGCTGACCAGGCCATGAAATCCCCTGACACGGTCCGGGCGAGCCGGGAGTACACCAAGGGCCTGCGCGCGGCCGGGGTGAAGCTGATCCTGGACGGCTCACCCCAGGGGCGCACCGCCTGGCTCACCGAGCCCTACCTCACCCCGCCCGACGGTCAGGACAAGAAATACCGCGGCTATGCGACCCTGCCGGACAAGGACGTCCTGGCCCAGGTCCGGGCGGGTTTCGCCAACAACTGGCACGTCATCGCGCACGTGAACGGCGACGCCGCCATCGACCAACTCCTCCACTGCGTGCGCGCGGCCACCAAGGAAGCCGGGCAGGACCGGCGTACGACGGCCATCCACTGCCAGACCGCCCGCGAGGACCAGGTCGAGGCGTTTCGGGAACTCGGCATCATCCCGTCGTTCTTCTCCATGCACACCTACTACTGGGGCGACTGGTACCGCAAGACCGTGCTCGGCCCCGAACGCGCTGTCAACATCTCGCCGGCCCGGTGGGCGGTGGACCGCGGCATGGCCTACACCTCCCACCACGACGCCCCCGTCGCCCTGCCCAACTCGATCGCCATCCTGTCCAGCCAGGTCACCCGCGTCACCCGCACCTCAGGAAGCGTCCTGGGCCCGGACCAGTGCGTGTCGGCCCTGGACGCGGTGAAGTCCATCACCCTCAACGCCGCCCGCCAGTACTTCGAAGAGGACACCAAGGGCAGCATCGAGGTGGGCAAGCTCGCCGACTTGGTGATCCTCAGCCACAACCCGCTCACGATCTCCGAGCAAAGAATCAAGGACATCACCGTCGTGGAGACCATCAAGGAGGGCAGGACCGTCTACCCGCCCTCTTCCACACGCCCAGAGCCCGCCCCCGTCCCACAAAGGGCAATGTCCGCAGCCTTTGCCCACCACTGCTGACGCCCGAGAAGGTCACCCGGTGTGAACATGGCGTGGGAGGAGCTGGCCCGTGCGGGTCCGGAGCTGCCGGGGTTCTCGACGCTGGACCGGATGGCGGCCTCGGTCCGGAGACGGGTGGAGGGCGAGATCTGCACTCGGATCGCCGAGCGGGCGGGCCCGGCCCGGCCCCGGCTGGCGGGGCTGTTGGTCGTGCCGGACGGCGAGCGCCGTAGCTCGTTCGGCAGGGTCAAGGAGCCGGGGCGGCGGGCGACATGGTCCAGGTTCCGGCAGCGCGGCGAGCGCGTGGCTCTGGTCGACGGCCTCGGCGACGCCGGGAGCCGGGTCGAAGGCGTGGCCGCGGCGAAGGTCAGCGCGTTCGCGGAGCAGGCCAGGGTGCTGTCGGTCGGTGAGATGCCCGACATTTCGGAGCCGCGGCGGACCGCTCTGTTGGCCTGTGTGGTGGCGAAGGCTCGGGCGCGGGTGCGCGACGAGTTCGTGGTGATGTTGTCCAAGCGGATGTCCCGGCACGCCGGGCGGGCCCAGGAGGAGCTCGCGGACCTGGAACAGCGCCGCAAGGCGTCCACCGAGCAGCTCCTGGCCGCTTACAAGGATGTGCTGACGGTACTCAGGGAGCACGTTGCCGACGAGCGGGCCGACCGGAGCGGGCAGGTGAGCATGGTCGACGCGCTGACGGTGAAGCGCATCCGCGAAAGAGCTGCGCTGCGGGGACATCGCGGTGATCACCAGTGCGTATCTCCTCCAAAGACCTTTCCGCAGGGGATCCTTACCACCAGCTGGGCCCGGTGCGGGGTGATCACGCCACGAAGGACCGGGTCCGTCAGCAGGATGACCGGGGCGATGCGGTGGGGGTTGTCGGAGTACCAGCGGGGCAGGGCGGCCTCGATGACGGTCCACGCTTCCTCGTCGTCGCCCTGCGCGGCAAGTGAACGGGCCAGGTGCAGGGCCTGCTCGAAGGCCGGCGGTTCGGGCAGCCGGGGCGGCACGTGGGCGGCGGCGCGTTCGATCCAGTCGTTGTTGGACTCGCCCTCCGAGAAGCTCAGTTCGGGGACCAGCCGGCCGAGGATCTCCAGCCGCGGCAACCCGACGAGCGGCCCGTGCTCCTCCACCGTACGGCGCAGGTACAGGGGCAGCGCCTCGGCCCGGACCTGGTCCTCGCCGACCGCTGCGATGACGTGGTCCCGGCCGAAGATGTTGTTGCGGATCTCGTGGTGGGCGAACCGGAGGTCGAGGAACGCGCCCAGGATGGTCTTGAGGTACATACCGACGCCTGAGCCCTTGACCTCGGCGCGATCGAAACTCGCCAGCGCCTGCTCGGCCTCGCCCCGCAGTGCCTGCTCACGGCCCTGGGTGACCAGGTCCTCGGCGCCCTCCGGGTGCACGCCGTGGCCCTCTCGGCCCTTGAGCCGTTCGAAGCTGGCGCGCTCGGCCTGCACCAGCTCGGCGAACGACGCATGCCGCTCGCCGAGGCCCGGGTACCAGCTCGCCCAGATGTACGCCGCCCACTCCCCGTCCCCGGACACGTCGCCGGGATCGAGCAGCCAGTACTGCGCGTCGCCGTCCTGCGAGATCAGCAGCGAGCGTCCGAGGACGGCGCCTTCTTCATCGTCTTCATCGGCCTCGTCGTAAAAGTCGGCCAAGCCGGCAGCGTCCGTCTCGGTGAGCCAGGCGACGGTGTCGGTGGTGCGCATCTCCCACATGAACGAGCTCAGCTGCAGCCAGCCGTCGGAGGCGCCGAGGAACGCGCGGTAGCTGGGCGGAAGCCGGGTGCCGAGTCGCTCCTCCAGCGCCGCGAGCCGCTCTTTGCTCGCGCCCTCGTATCCCAGCCAGCCGGCGGCCCGCTGCTCGTCGCTGACGTTCCCCGGCTGGCGGTCCTGGGTTACGCGGATGACATCGGCACTGTAGTCGAACAAATAGGCGCGCCACTCTTCGACGGTGCGCAAGGCGGTGCCTTCCGGTGCGGGTGCCATCGGCGCGCCACGGAAACCGGACGGGCTCTGGCCCGCCCGCTGGCGGTAGCCGAAGAAGCCCTCGAACGCGGTGTCAGGGGCGGTGTCGAACAGCCGGGCCTGGGAGAGCTGAACGTGTACCGAGCCGGCGTTCGCGGTGATCTCAAGGCGGTAGTGCTGGTACGCCATGCCGGTCGTGCCGGTCACGGCGAAGCCCCGCGGCTGGTGCCGACGGGTGAAGACCTGACCGGTACGGGAGTCGAGCGCAGTCCACTGCCGGCCGTCGTGCGAGCCCTGTAGCGTCCAGTCCATCGGGTCGCGGTCCGGGCAGTCGTTCGCCGAGGCCAGCACGTAGTACCGGACGACGGCCGGCCGGACGAGGCGGAACTCCAGCCACGCGCCGCCCATCCCCCAGTTGCCCAGCCACTTGGCGTGCGAGCCGTTCAGCACGTTGTCGGCGACCTCGCCGGCCACCTCGTACTCGTGGTGCGCCCGTACCGTGCCGACCAGGGCGGTGACCTCGCTCGTAAGGCCAGGTTCGGTGACAGCGGCCCGCAGCGTCATCGAACCCGATGCGCCCGCCTGGTCGTGCCAGTCCAGGCGTTCCACGTGGGCGCCGCCGTCCTCAAGCAGGATCCACCAGTCCCCCGCGGCGTGCCATTCTTCGCCCCGGCTCTCCTCCGTACGGAACCGGCGGGCCGCGCCGTCCTCGACAGCCTCGCACCGTTCCAGCTCACCGCGGTACTCCGCCGACCGGCCGTCGGCGGCCCGGTAGTACCCGTAGAAGCCCTCCATTGCCGCCTTGAACCCGACTGCTGCCTCCGCGCCGTCGCGCGTACGCCAGCCGAGCCAATCCAGCGGCGAACGCACGCTTCGGTCGATACCCGCCCGCAGCCACGGGCCGGACTCCCACGCCTCCGCGCCGTCCCAACGCCGCTCGGTACGGAAGACGAAAACCCGCTCCACGTCGCACCCCCCGGAATTCGGTCGCACTCTGCTCTCCTCACACTTCCCGCAACAAACGCAGACACCCTCTCGTATACGGAGGGTAGCCAGAGCGGTTCTCCGGCACGGAAACCGCCCTCTCTGGTCTTTGGAGGGGCTGCCGGAGGCTCGGGGTGACACCGGCGCCCGGTACGCCGCGCGCCGCCACGTCGCACAGACCACCGCACTCCATCAGAACGACGGCCGGCGCAGAGCCGCTCACGCGGAAAGTGAAGAGCCGCGTATATCCGACTGCTACCGTCCGGCCATGTTCTTCCTGATTGCCTTCCTCATCGGCGTGTTGGGCGGAGTGCTGATCTACAGCGCCGCCTCCCTGCGCAGATGCCCCCAGCAGATGTCACGGCGTATGGCCCTCGCTCTGCTGTGGTTTTGGGCGGCCGGCGTCACCTACTTCACCTTCGGCACACCTTCCGGCGGCGGCCAGGCCATCAACCTCAAGCCCCTGGATGTCACCAACAAGGCCGACATCGTCGACGCCGTTCTCAATGTGCTCATGTTCGCCCCCGGCGGCATCCTCCTTGCACTCCTCCCGATGCGCCGGCACCAGGCAGCTCTGTTGGGATTCCTTGGTTCCCTCGCCATCGAAGCCACCCAATACCTGACCCACTCCGGACGCAGCGCCGACATCAACGACCTCACCGGCAACACCCTCGGCGCACTGATCGGCTTCGCCTGCACCGCAGCGGCTCTCTCACGCACGCGCGCCGCCCGCGGGCCCCGCATGCCCCGGCACTCCAGCTGCGTACGGAACCCATTGGCCAGTCCGAACAGCAGTGGGAAAGATCTCTAGCCCCATCGTTGCCAGACCACGTTGCCTCTCTGACCTATCGGACAGGCCCTGGCTGGGCGCTGGGGACCGTCCCCGCCTTGCATACCGAACGCACGCGTTCCGGCTCCCCGCTTGGTGAGCGGGGAGCCAGAGCTGTTGCGCTGTTCAGGGGTGTGGGAGGCGGGAGGTCAGACGCCCGAGCCGGCGATCGCCCACGTTGGTGGTGATCGCCCATGTTGTCGTCAACTGGCGTCGGTCTCGGCGTCCTGGGGAGTGGAGGCGGAGAGGGTGAAGGAGAGCAGGGCAGTGGCGGTGAAGTCGTCTGCGGATTCGACCGTCTGCCAGGCTCCTACGTGGTCCATGTAGCCGCTGCCGCGTCCGTCGAAAGCTGCGAAGGGGTTGCCCTGGTTCGTCGGGCACTTGCGCATGGTGGGGAAGGAGTTGAGGTCCTTGAGCTTGTCAGCAGCGTTGGGACCGTTGACGACGCCGCCCAGCAGGATGTCGCCTTCGCCGTCGAGGTCACCTGCGAGGTTGGCGGCCTGGTGCTCGGGGCAGTGCGGGAACGTGGTGCCGGCCCCGATGACGAAGGAGGAGCCCCACGCGTTGGCGCCCAGCGTCCAGTTGCGCTGCTGGGTGGCGAAGGCGTCGTAGCGGGAGTCTCCGGTCACGCGGTGATACAGCTGGGCGGTGGCGGCCAGACCGAAGGTGTGGGGCACGGAGTCGAAGTCGGTGTAGGGGGCACCGGCTCGGAACGGGTCGCGGGCCGCGCGGGAGCTGCCGTCATCGAGCTGCCGCTTGAGGTCGGCGATGAGCCGGCTGCGGGTCACCTCGGTGCTCGGGGCGTCGGAGTTGAGCAGCTTGGCGAGGTCGGCGTGTGCGAGTGCGCTGACGTCGCCGAGTCCCAGGGTGCCGAGGTTGTCCGAGGCGAGGTACTGCTCGGCCCAGTGGCCGGCCTGCTTGATCCAGTCAGCTGACCGGTGGTCGTCGAGGGCCTGGCCGGCGAGGGCCAGCTCGCCGGCGCCGAATTCCATGTCGTCCTGCCAGGAATCCTCGGGATAGAACCCGTGAGGGAAGGCGGTGACCAGTTTGTCCTCGGGGTTGGTGTTGGCGAGTTCGTAGATGTGTGCGGCCTTCTCCAGCTCCGCGTGCGCCCGGTCCGGGTTGTCTGCCGCATCCAGTTGGGCAGCCAGGGCGAAGGTCGCGGCGACGCGCCCGGCGAGGTTGGGGCTGATCGGCTTGCCGGGGGGTGCCGCTCGGAAGACCGGCCGGTGCTTGATCAGGTAGTTCGGATCGCCGGGCTTGACGTTGAGGGCGTCGTCGGCCTCGGGCAGGCGCCAGACGTCGTGATCGGAGCGGATCTTGCCGCTGCCGTCGTCCGTGTCGCCCTTGCCGAGGCCGACCTGGACGTAGAGGGTGCGGGACTCGTCGTCCCACATCTTGTCGAGCCAGTCCAGTCCGTGGCGGGCCTCGGCAGCCAGTTCCTTCCCGCCGACGGGCGTGGTCCGCTGCGCGAGCAGCAGACTCGCGGTGGAGTAGGAGGCGGTGTGCGTGAACTTGAGGAAGTCACCGGCATCGTTCCAGCCGCCCGAGACATCCACCGGTCCCCCGACCGGCTTGAGGGGCGCCTGCAGCACCGTCTCGTCGGCGTCGTAGGCAGGGGTGTCGTACACGGTGGCCTGGCGGTCCGCCAGGTGGGAGGGCTTACGTCGCAGCGCGGTGGGCACAACGTCGCTTCCGTCGCGCTGGGCCTGGAAGAAGCGGACGTTGTTCTGGATGACCTTGCCGAACAGTTCGTCTGCGGGCGCGATGTGGAACTGCGGGGAGGTCGCGGTCACGGGCCCTGACATCTCCACCCGGTAGTCGCCGGGCTCGGTGAGGCGGGACAGGTCCAGGGTGTGAACGGCCTTGTAGGTGCCGTTCCACTCTCCCGTGGAGGCCCCGACCTTGCCGGTGAGCACCTCCTTCCCGGAGGCGTCCCGCACCCGGAAGGACGCCGTGGACACGGAAGCCGAGGTCATGAGGTAGGCCTGCTTGGCCTCACCGGGCGTGTAGCCGACCTGGTCGACGCGCACCACGGCGCGGGGCGCTGTGTCCAGTCCGCCCGCTCCCTGGGCGGACTGAACGCAAGAGACCGCAAGCACGGTGGTTGCCACGCCGGCAGCGGTCAGGCCGGCAGCGGTCAGACCGATGACGCGGGTACGTTTTCTTGGCATGCCCCGCAGACTGCCAGCGACTTCATGAGGGGATCATGAGGAAGACGACAGCGCCCGGCGCTCCCCGCCACGTCGACGCTCCCCACCATGACCCACGCCTTCGCGATCTTCCGACCACGTAGGCTCCCCGGTCATGCGCGTACTGGTCCTTGAGGACGACCCAGAGCTTGGCCCGGCGATCACCAGAGGTCTGCGCGAGGCAGGCTTCGCCGTCGACTTCGCCGGCGATCTCGCCGAGGCCGACTGCAAACTCGCCGTCAACGCCTACGACTGCCTGATCGCCGACCGAACTCTGCCCGACGGGGACGCGCTCACCCTCCTTGCTGCTCAGCGCAGGGCGGGCTCCCCCCTCCCGGTCCTTTTGCTCACCGCGCTTGACGCCGTCACCGACCGGGTGGCCGGCTTCGAGCACGGCGCCGACGACTACCTCATCAAGCCGTTCGCGTTCGCCGAGCTCAACGCCCGGGTGCGCACCCTGTGCCGCCGCGGCCAGCCCGCACGGCTGCCCGTGCTGCGAGTCGGCGACCTGGAGCTCGACCTTCCACGCCGCCGGGTGCGGCGAGGCGGCGTGCTGCTCACACTGACCGCGAAGGAGTTCGCGGTCCTGGAGGTCCTGATGCTGCGTGCCGACGAGGTGGTCACCCGCAGCGATCTCATTGAACACTGCTGGGACGAACAGGCCGAACCGCTCTCGAATGTCGTCGACGTCCTCATCGGCCAGCTGCGCCGCCGGCTGGGACCACCCGAGCTCATCTTGACGGTGCGCGGCGCAGGCTACCGCCTCGCCGACCCGGCCACGGGTCTGTGACGTCGCGTACTCCCGCCGCCGCGCAGCTGCACCGCGCCCGGTGGGTGATGACCCTGCTCTTCGCCGCGACGACTGCCGCCTGCCTGCTGGTGCTTGCCACCATCGCGGTCCACACCGACAGCCACTCCCGCACCAACGATCTCGACAACGCCGTCAGCCACCGCGCCGACGGCCTCGCCCGCACCTTCTTCTACGACGCGGACGGCACTCTGCGCCTCGACTCGCTGCACGAGGACGAACTCGCCCGCAGCGCCGAGGCACTCGGCATTCTCCAGGCACCCCCGAACGCCGGACCGCGGATCCTCTACGCGTACCCCTCCCACGCCACCCTGCCCGCCGAGGCAGAACTCGACGAGATCTGGGAGGAAGTCCAACACGGCCAGGAGACCGCCCTGGTCACCACCACCGCCGCCAACGGACGCGCGTACCACTGGGCCGCAGCCCCGGTCTGGGACAACGACCGGATCGGCGCCACCGTGCTGGTCGGAGCCGACCCAGCACGCAGCCAGACGGATCACAAACGGCTGATCCAGTGGCTTGCCCTGGGCTGCGCCACGCTCGTGCTGGCGGCCTCCGCAGTGGGCCACCTGCTGACCGGGCGCTCAATGCACCCCGCTGTAAAGGGACTTGAGCAGCAAGAGCAGTTCCTCGCGGAAGCCGCGCACGAACTGCGCACGCCACTGGCCACCTTGCGCCTGGTGGTGGAGAACGGCAACGCCTCGCCAGGCCGGGCACCCGCAGCCCTGGACGAGGCGGTCCGGCTGGTCGACCGGCTGGGCCGACTCGTCACCGGGCTGCTGGCCCGAGCCCGGGTGGAAGCCGGCACCCAGGAAGTCGAACTCACCCCGCTACGCCTGGACCAACTGGTCGAACAGACCATCGAGGAACTGCCGGACCCCACCGGCGTCACGGTCACCACCGAGGCCGTCATCGTCGACGGGGATCCCGAACTGCTGGCCCAAGCGGTCCACAACCTCGTGGAGAACGCCCTACGACACGGCGGCGGCACCCCGGTCGAAGTGACCGTCGCCGCCGGCCGGGTCGCTGTACGGGACCACGGCCCCGGCGTGCCGCCCGAGGACCGTACCCGGGTCTTCGAGCGGCGCGTCACCGGAGCCGCGAGCACCGGCACCGGCACCGGTCTTGCCATCGTCCGCTGGGTGGCCGAGCTCCACGGCGGCACCGCCCGGCTTTCCCGGGCCCCCGGTGGCGGAGCACTGGCAGAGCTGCTGCTGCCGGAGCGCAAGAGCGGCTGACGCACCCTGGCGAGGCCCGGCCGTCCTCGCCAGGCCGACGAACGCTTGCGGGCCCTGGTCGTCCCGGTCGCCACGACGGCACCTTCCACGAACCCCCGCCCTCCCCCCACAGGTTGACGAAACCCCTAGGGGCACCTCCCGGGCGCCTCACGCCCCCGCTCGGGCTCAAGTCCCGCTCGGGCCTCAAGCCCCCGTGACGCCGTCGATGCTCTCCCTGAGCAGATCCGCATGACCGTTGTGGCGTGCGTACTCCTCGATCATGTGGACCAGGATCCAGCGCAGCGAAACTTCCTGGCCGCCGACGAGGCCGGCCTCCCGTCCCGGGAGCTTGCCGGTGTCGTCCAGCGAAGCGGCGGCGGTCAGCTCGCGGCTCCGGGCGACTTCCGCGTGCCAGAGTGCCAGCGCCTCGTCGATCCCGCGGTCCGGGGCGAGCGTGAAACCGTCTTCGCTCCCGCCCTCATTCCCGCCCTCGTTCCCGTCCCCCGCGCCGTTCACCGGCGGCAGGTCCTGGCCGGCGAACACCCGCTGGAACCAGGTGCGTTCGACCTCCGCCATGTGCTGGACCAGGCCGAGCAGGGTCATGGAGGACGGCGCCACCGAGGCCAGGCGGACCTGACGGTCGTCCAATCCTGCGCACTTCAGCGGGAGGGTGGCACGGTGGAAGTCCAACCAGCTTTCCAGCATGGCGCGTTCATCCGCCTGAAGGGGCGGAATGGGCCGCCCGTCCGGTGTGGTTCCCATGGGCCGCATCCTTCCACAGGCCATCGGCGGGGTGACCGGGAAGTGCCGCGTCCGGCGCCCCTGCATCGGGGTGCCCTGCGGGGGCGGGAAGGGCGGAAGGGCGGAAGGGCGGGAAGGATGGGGAGGGCGAGGAGGGCGAGGCTCCCGCGCGCCCGGTCGCGGTCCGGCGGGGCCCGGAACGGGTACGGCAGGGGCAGGGCAGGGCAGGGCCGGGCAGGCGTACGGAGGGAGCGGTCGAGCGCGGCTCCACAGGCCGGCGACGGGAGCGCCGGCGACGTACGGTACCGGCGCAGCCGCACACCCCACAGTGGAGCACAATGCTACATATGGGTCATGACGGAAAATTTCGGGCGAGAGGGTGACGATTCCGGGACGTCATCGCACTCCCCGGGACAGCGCCTCCGCTCGCGTCTGAAGGTGCACAGCGTCGCGGGCCAGGTGTTCGTGCTCCAGCTCGCCCTGGCGGTGCTGCTGGTCGTCGCGGCCGTCATGGCGCTCGTCTTCCAGGCGGAGGGCGCGAGCATGCAGGAGGCCCGACAGCGCTCGATCGTCGGGGCCGCGACCTTCGCCCATGCGCCCGGAACCCTCGCCGCCATGACATCCCGCAACCCCACCGCGGTACTGCAGCCCCAGGCGGAGGCGGCGCGCAAGGCCGCCGGTGTCGACTACGTCATCGCGTTCAGCCCTTCGGGCATCCGCTGGACCCACCCCGATACGCGTCTGATCGGCAGGCATGTCGTCGGCGGCGCCTACCTGCCGTCGCTCCACGGGAGGCCCTACACCTCCACTTTCCCCTCGTCCCTCGGTCCCGCGGTGAACACGACGGTCCCGGTTCTCGACCGCAACGGCTCGACCGCCGGGTATGTGTCCGTGGGGATCCGCGTCCAGCGGACGGGCGAGCGGGCGGCGCGCCAGCTGCCGCTGGTGCTCGGCTCCGCCGCCGGTGGGCTGCTGCTGGTCACCGGCGGGGCCGCCTGGATGAGCCGCCGGCTGCGGCGGCAGACGCACGGGCTGCACCCGGCCGAGATGCGGCGGATGTACGAACTCCACGACGCGGTGCTGCACGCCGTACGGGAGGGCGTACTGATCATCAGCAGCGACGGGCGGCTGCTGCTGGCCAACGACGAGGCCCGGCGGCTGCTCGAACTGCCCGCGGACGCGGAGCGGCGCCCGGTCGCGGATCTGGGCCTGGAGCCACGGCTGAGCGCGCTGCTGGCCTCGGGGCGGGCGGCGACCGACGAACTGCTGCTGGCGGGCGACCGGCTGATCGCGGTGAACGTGCGGCCGACCGCACCCCACGGCGGCCCTGCCGGAACGGTGGTGACGCTGCGGGACACCACCGAACTGCGGGCGCTGGCCAGACGGGTAGGCGTGGCCCAGGAGCGGCTGAAGCTGCTCTATGACGCGGGGCTGCGGATCGGCACCACGCTGGAGGTGGGGCGGACCGCCGAGGAGCTGGCCGGCGTGGCGGTCCCCCAGTTCGCGGATGTGGTCACCGTCGAGCTGCTGGAGCCGGTACTGCGGGGCGACGAACCGGCGGCCGGGGTGGGTACCGGTCTGCGACGGATGGCGGTCAGCGGGGGCCCCGAGGAGTTGGCGATCTACCGGGTGGGCGAGGTGCTCAGGTTTGTGCCCGGCACGCCGATGGCAACGGCCCTGGAGAGCGGCCGCCCGGTTCTGGTGGACGATCTGCGCAGGTCGGACGAGTGGCGGCGGCAGAATCCGGCGGGCGTCCAGCGGGTGCTGGACGCCGGCGTCCGGTCGCTGCTCGCCGTACCGCTGCAGGCGCGGGGCGTGGTGCTGGGGCTGGCCGACTTCTGGCGGAACGAGGCCTCCGGCCGCTTCGAGGAGGAGGATCTGGCCTTCGCCGAGGAGCTGGCGGCGCGGGCCGCGGTCTCGATCGACAACGCCCGCCGCTACACCCGCGAGCACACCACGGCCGTCACCCTGCAGCGCAGTCTGCTGCCGCAGGCCCTGCCCGAGCAGTCCGCCCTGGAGGTGGCGCACCGCTATCTGCCCGCGCACGCCGGGGTGGGCGGCGACTGGTTCGATGTCATCCCGCTGCCCGGCGCCCGGGTCGCGCTGGTGGTCGGCGATGTCGTCGGACACGGGCTGCACGCCGCCGCCACCATGGGCCGGCTGCGTACCGCCGTCCACAACTTCTCCGCCCTCGACCTGCCGCCCGACGAACTGCTCCACCACCTGGACGAACTCGTCACCCATATCGATACCGACGAGGCACGGGCGGCGGGCTCCGCCACCGGCGATGAGGGCGACGACGAGGGCACCCGGCCGGGCGGCACGGACCGGGACACCGAGGGGTTGCCGACGCACGCGGGCCGTACCGGTATCACCGGTGCGACCTGCCTGTACGCCATCTACGACCCGGTCGGCGGCCGCGCCACCCTGGCCAGGGCGGGCCACCCGGGGCCGGCCCTGGTCGCCCCTGACGGCACGGTGTCGTTCCCCGAGGTGCCCGTCTCCCCGCCCCTGGGCCTGGGCGGCAGGGAGCCGGTGGAGACCACGGAACTCACCCTGAGCGAGGGTTCCCGGCTGGTGCTGTACACGGCCGGGTTGCTCGAGGGCCGTGACCACGACATCGGCAGCGGCCTGGAACGGCTCCGCGCGGCGCTGACCACCGCGGCGGACCGCTCCCCGGAGCAGATCTGCACGGCGGTCCTCGACACGATGCTGCCCGTGCATCCCAGCGACGACATCGCCCTGCTGGTGGCCCGTACCCGGTTGCTGGACCCGGGCCGGGTCGCCGAATGGGACGTGTCCTCCGACCCGGCGGCCGTCGCCCCCGTCCGGTCGGCCTGTCTGCGCACGCTGGAGTCCTGGGGGCTTGCAGCGTCGGCATTCACCACCGAGCTGATCCTCAGCGAACTGATCACCAATGCCATTCGCTACGGGGCCCAGCCGATCCGGGTCCGGCTGCTGTACGACCGCGCCCTGATCTGCGAGGTCTCCGACGGCACCAGTGCCTCCCCGCATCTGCGCCGGGCCGCCACCACGGACGAGGGCGGCCGCGGTCTCTTCCTCGTCGCCCAGTTCGCCCAGCGCTGGGGCACCCGTTACACACCGAACGGCAAGGTGATCTGGACCGAGCAGTCCCTCGAAGGCGGCCGGCCGGAACCCGGTCCGGACTCGGCCGACGACATCCTCGACCAGTGGGACGACGTCCCTGCGCCGTGACGGGGGGCGGGCGCGGCGCGGCGCGCCGTCCCGGGCCGGTGACCGGTGGGCCGTCCGCCGTCGCCCGCGCCCCGGCCGTCCGCCGTTGCGCCGCGCCCCGGCCATTCGCCGTCGCCCGCGCCCCGGCCATCCGCGCGCCCGCCCGCCGGTCACCGGCGGATGCACCCCCGTGGCCCCCTGGCTAAGCTCGGTGAAGGGGCCGAAGACCTGATCTTGGAGGCTCCCGTGGTGCAGCTGCCCGAAGCGCGTGATCTGGCCCCTCGTCTGGCCACCGGTGTGTTCATCCTCAACTCCGGGCTGACGAAGTTGCGGGCCGACCAGGCCACCGCCCAGGCCGTGCACGGCATGGCCTGTGTGGCGTATCCGTTCCTGGACTCGATTCCCGCCGAACGGTTCACCCGGCTGCTGGCCTGGTCGGAACTCGCGGTCGGCGGCGCGCTGCTGGCGCCGTTCGTACCGACCCGGCTGGCCGGGCTGGCCCTGACCGGGTTCTCCGGCGGGCTGGTGGGCCTGTATCTGCGGGTCCCGGGGATGCGGCAGGAGGGGAGTCTGCGGCCGACCCAGGACGGGATTCCGATGGCCAAGGACTCTTGGATGCTGGGCATCGGGCTCGGCTTTCTGGCCGCGCCGTGCGGCCGCCGCCGGGCCGCGGCATCCCGGTACCGGCACGCGGCCGGCTGCCGTCGGCGCCACCGCGGCCGTTGCCGGGGCTGAGTGCCGCGAAGGCCCGCGCGTGCCGTTCAGCCGAATGAGGCGGGCCGGTCAGCGGGCCGCGTGCCGCCGGACGGCCCGTACGGCGGCGGCGCAGCCCGCGCCCGCGACACCGGCGAGGAGGAGGACGAGCAGGCCGGTCCGGTCCGGTGGCCCGAAGGCCAGGTCGGAGTTCCCGTGCAGCACGAAGCCGTCGTAGAACAGCCAGCACACCAGGGCCACCACGGGCACCAGAGCCGGCCGGGCGAGCAGGGACACAGCCACCGTCAGCAGGGCGAAGACCGCCAGTGCGAGCGCGGCGTGGGCGGCCTCGCCGGCCAGCATCAGGGCCGTCACCAGCAGCGCCGCCCCCACGGCGCCGAGCGGCAGCGCGAGGTCCCGGGCGAGGGCACGGTCGGACGGCACCCGGTGGTCCGGCTGGGTACGGGGCCGCGTCACCCGAGGGAACGGCGGGGTGCGGGGGATGTGGGGGGCATAGGGGCCGTACGGACGGTGCGGGGGCGCCGGACGGTGAAGGGTGGCCACGGGGAACACCTCCTGCTGTGGCCCCTGCGGCGGACCGGTCGGTCCCGTGGACCCGCGGTGGACCCTTGCCGCCAGAGTGCGCGCCCGAGGCGGTGCGGGGGCGCCGCGGCGCCGTCCCTTAACGCCCTGTGTACGGGCGGTGGACGATTTCTGACACGGTCTTGACGGCAGACGGGAACCCCTCGATGTCGTCCAAAGCGGGGTGGGCCGAGGCGCCGCCGAGGTGGTGATGCATACTCGCTCCTCGTTGCCCGCACCGCGAACCGATGATCGGCAGGACATAGCCGTATGACCACTGTCCAGGCGGACCCCACGCCTCCCACCCCCACCCCCCGGCGGTGGCGCGCCTGGCTCCTGGACGGACTGAGCAGCCAGGCCGCCCGTCACCCCGGGCCGCACGGCACCCCGCCGGCCGAGCACAAGGGGCACTCCTGGTGGCGCGTCATGTGCCTGACGGGCGTCGACTACTTCTCCACGCTGGGCTACCAGCCGGGCATTGCCGCGCTGGCAGCCGGACTGCTCTCGCCGTTCGCCACGCTCGTCCTGATCGCACTGACCCTGCTCGGTGCGCTGCCGGTGTACCGCAAGGTCGCCAAGGAGAGCCCGAACGGCGAGGGTTCGATCGCCATGCTGGAGCGGCTGCTGCCGTGGTGGGCGGGGAAGCTGCTGGTCCTGGTGCTGCTGGGGTTCGCCGCCACGGATTTCATCATCACCATGACGCTGTCGGCCGCCGATGCCGCGGCGCACGTCGTGGAGAACCCGTTCGCCCCTCCCCTGCTGCACGGCGCGAACCTGTGGATCACTTTGGTGCTGCTGGCCGCCCTGGGCGCGGTGTTCCTCAAGGGCTTCCGTGAGGCGATCGGTATCGCCGTCGGCCTCGTCGGGACCTATCTGGTGCTGAACATCGTCGTCCTGGCCACCGCGGCCTGGAATGTGCTGTCGCACCCGGTGGTGGTCGGCAACTGGTGGGGCGCGATGACCGCCGAGCACTCCTCGCCGGTGGCGATCGTCGGTGTGGCGCTGCTGGTCTTCCCCAAGCTGGCGCTGGGCATGTCCGGCTTCGAGACGGGCGTGGCGGTCATGCCGCAGATACGCGGCGCCGCCGGCGACACCGACGCACACCCGGCCGGGCGGATCCGCGGCACCCGCCGGCTGCTGACCACCGCGGCGCTGGTCATGAGCTGCTTCCTGCTGCTGTCGAGCCTGGCCACCACTCTGCTCATCCCGCAGAAGGAGTTCGCGACCGGCGGTTCGGCCAACGGGCGTGCGCTGGCCTACCTCGCGCACCAGTACCTGGGCGAGGCCTTCGGCACCGTCTACGACCTGTCCACCATCGCCATCCTCTGGTTCGCCGGCGCCTCGGCAATGGCCGGGCTGCTCAATCTCGTACCGCGTTACCTGCCCCGCTACGGCATGGCTCCGGAGTGGGCCCGTGCGGTGCGTCCGCTGGTGCTGATCTTCCTGGCCACAGCCTTCGGCATCACCTTCTTCTTCAACGCCAGTGTCGACGAGCAGAGCGGTGCCTATGCGACCGGTGTGCTGGTGCTGATGCTCTCGGCGTCCTTCGCCTCCACCGTCGCCGCGCGCCACCGGCGGCTGCATGCCGCCACCATCGGCTTCGGCGCCATCACGGTCGTCTTCGGCTACACCCTGATCACCAATGTCATCGAGCGGCCGGACGGCCTGAAGATCGCGCTGCTGTTCATCCTCGGCATCCTGCTGACCTCGTTCGCCTCGCGTGTCCACCGGGCCTTCGAACTGCGCGCCGTACAGGTCGGTTTCGACGAGACGGCCGAGCGGCTGATCGGCACCGCGATGGCGGCCGGTCCGCTGCGGGTGATCGCCAACGAGCCCGAGGAGCGGGATGCGGCGGCGTACCAGGAGAAGGAGTACAGCCAGCGCGAGGAGACCCATATACCCGACGGCCGGCCGGTGCTGTTCCTGGAAGTGACCGTCAGGGACTCCTCGGACTTCACCACGGACCTGCACGTCCGGGGCGAGGAGCAGTACGGGGCGCAGATCCTGCGGGTGGAGGGCGCCGGCGTGGCGAACACCATTGCCGCCGTCCTGATGCAGCTGCGCGAGCACACCGGCCAGGTGCCGCACGCCTACTTCAACTGGACCGAGGGGCATCCGTTCAGCCATCTGCTGCGGTTCCTGGTCTTCGGCGACGGCGAGGTCGCGCCGGTCGCCCGGGAGGTCCTGCGCCGCGCCGAGCCCGACCCGGCCCGGCGCCCGCGGGTCCACGTCGGCTGAACCACGCGGCCCGCTCACGGCCACCCGCACACGGCTCCCCCGACCGGCTGTGACAGGCTGCCCGCAGATGCCCGGCCGGTCAGGTCGCCGGGCCGAGGAGAGCAGGAACAGCGCTCATGAACACGCCGGACGCCTCGGGCCGGGAGACCGTCACGCCTGCCGTACACCGCGCTGCCGTCGCGGCGGAGACCGCGAGGTTCGTGGCGGCACTGGACGGTGCGCAGCTGTCGCTGCCGGTGCCCGGCTGCCCCGACTGGACGCTCCTCGACCTGGTCCGGCACACCGGGAGCGTGCAGCGGTGGTTCTCCCTCCTGCTGCGTCAGCGGGTCCAGGAGCCACCGCGCAGCCGCGAGGTGGAGCTACAGCTGCCCGCGGACGAGAGCGGCTGGGCCGACTGGCTGGCGGCGAGTGCGGCGGTGGCGGCCGACGCGTTCGCCGCCACCGGCCCGGATACCGCGATGTGGGCCTGGGGCGCCGATCACCACGCCCGGTTCTGGATGCGGCGGATGCTGTTCGAGACCCTGGTGCACCGCACCGACGCGGAACGCGCCGTGGGTCTCCGTACGGTGATCGACCCCGCCCTTGCGGCCGACGGCGTGGACGAGTTCCTGGTCAATCTGCCGTTCGCGGCCTCCTTCGCCCCCGGGGTGGCGCACCTGCGCGGCAACGGTGAGACCCTGCGCTTCCGGTGCACGGACACGGCCGGCGACTGGCTGGTCCACCTGCGGCCCGACGGTTTCGAGGCAGCGCCGCAGCCCGGGGACGCGGCAGCCGACGCCGTCGTACAGGGCGCCGCCGCGGACCTGCTGCTCCTCGTCTACGGCCGCCCGGCGCGCGGCGCGGACACCGTCGAGAAGACCGGCGACGAGGAACTGCTGGCACGCTGGGTGACCCACTCCGCCTTCTGAGGCGGCGCACAGTGCCCCATGGCAGTGCGGGGCTTCCTGGCGGAACGCTTCGAGCGGCACCGCCCCGGCGGTCGGCGGTGGCCTGCAGGGCGCTCGGCTGGGCCCGCGAGGCGGCGGACGCTGACACGACATGTCCCTCATTGGCCTCGGCGTGGCGCCTGGGACGTGCGTGGTCGCACGGGAGCGGAACCCTCGGATTCTCACTCACGAACGCATGTGAGTTGGACCGCCGTAGGCTGCCTGCATGATCCGTGCGGTGGCGTTCGACGTGGGAGAGACCCTGATCAGGGACGATCGCGGGTGGGGGGCGTGGGCTGACTGGCTCGGCGTCAACCGGCACACGCTGTCGGCCCTGGTGGGCGCTGTGGTTGCCCAGGGGAGGGACAACGCCGACGCGCTGAGACTCGTGCGGCCTGGCATCGGCATAGAGGCCGAACGGGCGGCGATGGAGCGAGCCGGCCAGGGGGAGTTCCGGGATGAGTCGGACCTGTATCCCGATGTCCGCCCGGCACTGGCGGCCCTGCCGGGCCGCCGACGCGGTGGCGTTCAAGCTCGGGGCGAAGGATCTCTCGGCGCGACTTCTCGACCTGATGAGCTGGGCGAACTTCACTTCGACGCAGGGACACACGCGGGCGCCCGGGAGCACCGGTGGGTGCGCGAGGACGCTGCCACTCTGCGTCGCCTGAAGCGCACGGACGCCGCATCTCTCAGCAGCTTCGCCGAGTGGTGCCACGCAGGAGCGGGCGCCTGAACGGTACCCCTGGCAGGGGTACTTGAGCAGTACCCGCGGGGCCACCCTCTTCTTGAGCCCAACGGCACTGGGAGAAACCTTGACCGCAACAACAGCTCCAACTGCTCCAGACCCCGACGTAAGCCTCGTCCAGCCACATGGCGAGCCGTGGTACCGGTGCGGCACCGCCCACAGCCCCCTCACCGCCCCAGCCGGAACAGTCACCACTCGGGTGGGCGAAGGCATACGGGTCTGGCTCATCGTGCGCTGCCCGCAGCACCGGCACCAGGGGTCGCAGTGACTGCGGCAACCGGCGCGCCCTGACCCCGCGCCTCGTCCTGGACCTCTGACGGGACGAGCACCGGGAACGCTCTTTCCTCATAGCCGACACAGCCGACGGACATACAGTCCCGCCGACGCCGGCGACCCCTTGGCGGACTCGTAGATGCTCGTACCAGGGAACGGGTGACGTCGCCGCGGGGGCGGGGCCCCCCCGCGGGCGCGCCGCGGCCGCCCCCCCCCACCGCCCCCACAAAAACAAAAAAGACC
>NZ_JBSHBP010000049.1:55470-61552 GCF_053612065.1 Streptomyces sp. NPDC054765
ATTGTTTTTTTTTCTTTGCGGGTTGGGGTTGGGGGCCGGGGGGCGCGGGCCGCCGTGTGTCTCGGGGGGGGGCGGGCACCACCGCTGCCCCTTCAGTTACTCCTGCAGCTTCTCCCGGACCGCCTTCAGGGCGGCCGACACGTGCTCCTCCGTGTTCGTCTTGTCGAGGCCGAGTCCGCTGAGCACGCCCTCGCCGTTCTCCTGCTCCAGCAGTGCCAGCAACAGGTGCTCCGTCCCGACGTAGTTGTGGCCCAGCCGCAGCGCCTCGCGGAAGGTGAGTTCGAGCGCCTTCTTCGCACGGGCGTCGAAGGGCACGAGGGCGGGCAGAGGCTCGCCGGAGGGCTCCGGCAGCGCCTCGGTCGCGGCCGCTCCGACCGTCTCCAGCGGTACGCCCTGGGCGACGAGCACCCGTGCGGCCAGCCCTTCCGGGTCGTCGAGCAGGCCGAGCACGAGGTGTTCCGTGCCGATCTGCGGGTGAGCGCCTTCGCGGGCCTTGTTCTGGGACGCGACGACGACGCTCCTGGCCCGGGGGGTGAACCTGCCGAAGTCCTGGCTCATGTCGGGCGCCGGCTCGTCCTTCGTCACGAACCGCTTCTGGGCGGCCTGCCGGGTGACGCCCATGGACTTGCCGATCTCGGTCCATGAGGCGCCGGAACGGCGGGCCTGGTCGACGAAGTGGCCGATGAGATGGTCGGCCACTTCGCCGAGATGGTCAGCGGCGACGACCGCGCTCTGAAGCTGTTCGAGGGCGTCGCCGTGCACCTTCTTGATGGCCTCGATGAGGTCGTCGAGGCGGACGGGATTGTTGATCTGAGTCGGTTCCACCATGAGGCAACCCTAGGTTGACAGTCGAAACCCTGTCAACCCATGGTTGACACTCCACTCCGGACGGATCAGCCCCGCCGGCCGAGCCCCTTCGCCCGGGTGTGGGACCAGCCCGCCAGCAGCACACCCACGGCGACCAGCACTCCGTGCACGGACAGCATGAGCGCGAATCCACCACCCAGCCACCCCAGGAGTCCGGTGTCGTCGCGATCGACGAGCAGCCGGATCGCCCCCTGCGTGAAGACCACCGTCACGGCGGCGCCGACGATCTGCAGGATGTCGTACTTCATCGATTCCCAAGCCCCCTCGGAGAGTTCTCCCATAGGGTTCCGCGCCCCCTCGGAACGTTACGAACGTATCATTGAGGAAAGAGAAACTTCCGCTGCATTACTGATTAATTCGATTTACGTCACACAATTTGAGGGTTCCAAATGGGGAATGAGCGTGACGAAATGAAGGTCGCCAGGGGGCCCGTGTGCCAGATGTGCGCCGCGGCCGTCCCGGCTCCGGGGCGAGGCCGGCCGGCGCTGTACTGCTCCCGGAGCTGTCAGGCGAAGGCGTACCGGCGGCGCAAGCAGCCGCCCGCCCCGGCGGCCGAGCGGCCCGCGACGCCCGGTGCCTCCTCGCAGCGGCGCCGGCAGATCGCCGAGGCGCTCTGGCGGATCGCCGCCGAACGGGGGCTGCACGCGGCGAGTCTGCGGGAGGTCGCGGCCGAGGCCGGGGTGTCGCTGCGCGCGGTCCAGTACCACTTCGCGAGCAAGCACCGGCTGCTGGTCGACGCACTGCAGCTGCTGCACGAGGAGAACGAACGCATCGCCCGCTCCCGTATCCGGTTCGACGCCACCGATCCCCGCGCCCTGCTGCAGGCGGTGCTGGACGAGTTTCTGCCCGTGGACGCCCAACGCACCACCGCGCTGCGGGTGTTCGCCGCGTACTACGCCCGCAGCCTGACCGACCCGGAGCTCGCCGAGGTCTTTCTGCCCGCCGACCAGCCCTTGGAGCGGCTGGTGGCGGAGCTGATCGCCGCGGCGCAGCGCGACGGGCGGACCGCCCTGGGCCTCGACCCGTGGCGCGAGGCGGACCTGCTGGTGTCCGGGGCGGTGGGACTGGGCCAGGATGTGCTCCACCGGCGCCGCGCGCTGGAGGACGTACGCCGTACGCTCGATTACCACCTCGACAAGATCTTCACCGGAGACCGGCGCACGCTGCGCTGATCTCCGGTGAAGGTGGTGTCCGAGGACTGCCCTTGGAGCGGTCAGCCGGTGGCCGGCTCCGGGTAGAACTCCCGCGGGCGGCCGCGATGGTCCCTGAGGCGGCCGAGCAGGCTCGCCGGGTATTCGATGAGCCAGTAGCTCGCGGCGGCCACGGGTACCGCCGCCAGGAACACGATCAGCAGGGCCAACGGGAAGCCCGGCTGGCCGGTGAGCAGCAGACCGGCCTTGTGGAGCTGGAGCATGACCGGCTCGTGCCAGATGAAGAGGCTATAGCTGATCAGTCCGGTCGCGGTCAGCCAACGGGACGTCAAGAACCCTTGCCACAAGGTCCGTTGACGTACATGGACGGTACTGAAGAGCAGCACCGCCCACAGGGCCGAGGCGATCGGGTGGTAGAAGGTGAAGGTGAAGTTCTCCGGACCGGAGTCCAGGGAGAGCGCGAACAGACCGGCCAGCGCGAGCGCGGACGTCGGCAGCGCGGTGCGCGGGCCGAGCCGGCCCCGGTCACCGAGGGCGGCCGTCAGTACGGCCAGCCCCATCCCGGCCGCGAAGCCGCCGAAGCGGGCCTGCGGACCGAAGTACACCACCCAGTCGGTGTGCGGCACCCCGGAGCCGTAGTGGGCAACGGCGATCCAGGCGAGCGGCGCGGCGAAGAGGACCAGACACCCCGCCGCACATACCGCCACCCTGGTCCCGCGGCGCCGCAGCGGACGGCAGGCGCGTACCGCCAGCGGCCCGAGCGCCACCAGTACGAGGTAGAAGAACACCTCCAGTGACAGCGACCAGGTGGGGCCCAGGGTGTAGAAGATCCGCTGCTGGTCGAAGACATGGGTGAAGGTGAGGTGCTCGGCCAGGTCCTGCCAGTTGCCCGGCAGGGTCGGGTTGCGGCTCGCCCAGACGACCAGCACCGCCAGGACGTACAGCGGCAGGATGCGGACCGCCCGCCGGAAGAGGAAGTGCCGGGCCGGGCGGGTCGAGCGCCCGTCGAGTGCGGCCCGTGCGTACGACAGCGTCAGCAGGTACGCGGACAGCACGAAGAACAGATCGATGACCTCGAGGGAGAAGACGGCGCCGATCGCCGGGTTGCCGACCGGCGGGTGGCTGCCGTGTGCGTCGTAGCGGAAGTACTGCTGCCAGACGTGGAAGGCGACGGTGCTGATCGCGGCGAGTCCGCGGAAGCCGGCGATGGCATCGGTCCGGCTGCCGGCCGGGGCGTCCGTGCTGCTCATCGCCGGGCCACCGCCTTCGCCGCGACGGCCCGCGGGGTGACCGCGGCATTGATGTTCTGTGCCTTGGAGGTGCTGCCGGCGACCGGCAGCAGCACCAGCCGCGGGTCGCGGTCCGCGATCTCGCGGAGCGTGTCCTCGACGGGCAGCGGGTGAGGCGTGTTGTACGCCAGCACGATCTCCAGCTCGCCGGGGTAGTCGAGGCGCAGGAACGACTCGACGGTGTCGACGATCGTCGCGGCCTCATTGGGCAGATATGCGGCGATGACGGCGCTGGCCGGCGGGTAGGGCGCTCCGGGCGTCTCGGGCCGGGTGACCGAGTCGAGCGAGTAGAGGCACTCCAGGACGATCAGCAGCGCGGAGAGCACCAGCCCGGCCACCACCACCCAGTACATGCCGGAGCCGAGGTCCCAGCCCAGCTCGTACGCCTGCCGGTAGAGCACGAACGGCACCGCGACGCCGAGCAGCAGCGCCAGGACCGGGGAGAGCGCCGAGAGGGCGGGCCGGATCAGGGTGCGCAGCGGCGTGCGGCGGTGGCGGCGCGGTGCGCCGCGCATCCACGGCGCATAGCGGACCGGGCGCAGGTCCCGGTGGCGGAGCGCTTCTTGTACCGCGTCGCGGGCCTGGCCGGCGGCCCGGGTGCCGTCCTCGCACCCGGTCAGCGGCAGCCAGCCGATCGCGGGGGTGAGGCGGACGTTCTCGTCGGCGACGACGAACCGGGTGCCGGCCACGGTGGCGGCGAACTTCTCCAGGCCACGGCGGGCCGTCTCCTCGTCGACGCCGGGCAGCAGCATCAGCAGATGGCCGTCTTCGTCCCGGCCGAGCCGGTCGCAGAAGCTCCCGAGCCGCTCCGCGACGCCGGCCAGCCGTTCGGCGACTTCGCGGCGCACCCGCTCGCCGAACCGGGCCTCCAGGGATGCCATTTCGGCCACACCGACCACGGCGAGCACACCGCCGTGCCGGGCGGCCTCGGGACGCTGTAATTCGCGGGCGAGTTCGTCGAGGAAGTGCGGGTGGGAGTACAGACCGGTGCGCGGGTCGCGCAGCAGGTTCTCGACCGGTACGGGGACCCGGCGGAGCTTGGCCTCGATACGGGCGGACAGTTCGACCGGGTCGGAGGTCTCGGGTATGCAGTCGTCGGCGCCGTGGTGCAGCATGTCGGCCACTCCGGCGGGCTCCGGGGTGGCGGTGACCATCAGGAGCGGCAGCGCCCGTCCGGCGGGGACGGTGCGGACCTCGCGGATCACGTCGAGGCCGCCCGCGTCGCGGGTTCCGTGTGCGCCCTGTTCGCCGGGGTCGTCGTGGGCGGTCGGGGCGGGGCGGGTCGCATCGTCGAGCAGGGCCGTGGGTGAGCCCTGGGGGTTGTCATGGTGCGAAGTGAGCACCTGGGAACGTCCTTTCGCGCAAGGAGACATGCGAGAGCCGGGCCGGCCGCGGCATCGGCGGCAGCGGTCCGGTTCTTCAGCCGGTTATCAGATGCATGACACGTTGAACGCGCTCACTCCACGGGTCCGTCGCCGCGGGAACGGACGAGGGCGCGCGGGCACCCGGCTGCTGAGGCAGGCTCCAAGCCTGGGAACGCAGGAAGGCGTTCCAGTACTGATCGCATATGAAGGGTCCCATCCTGATCGGATTGTGGGGGGAGGACCGGATGTCAGGTACGGCCGGCCGGGCCCGCGTGGCGGATCCGGCCGACAACGCCAGCCTCGACGCCGACTGTGACACCGCACCTTCAACCACGTAACGCTCTGATGACGTCCCACCGTCCGCGTGGACTCAAGAACCGCTACCGCCCGGTAAGCACCGAGGCATCGGCTATACCCAGTAAGCGAGTTGATGCGTGAAATCGGACAGATAGTGCACATCTCCCGCACATTCGCCCGCGCGGCCCCGGACGCCCTCGACTCGGAGGGGAACTGGCGATTCGTACCTATCGACCATCTGTTAATCTTCCCGCTCCTGGAGGTTCCTCCATCTCCGCTCCCCCCAAGCACCCCCCGTTCGCCGGGTGCAGCGAGGTGTCCCGTACGTGTACAGCACTCCCTTTTCTCCCGCAGAAGCCAGATCCGCGCGGGCCCGGGTGGGCCTGAGTACGGCTCAGGTCGCCCAGTCCATGACGGCGTGCGGTGCGCCGGTCCGTCCCGAACTGATCGAGGCCTGGGAGTACGGCACCCACGCACCGTCCGAGTCACAGCTGTTCGCCCTGGCGGATGTGCTGTGGTGCCCGCCGACCGTGCTGATGGGCGCCGAGCCCCGCACCCTGGCCGAACACCGGATGGCCCGCCAGCTGAGCGTGGAACGGCTGGCGCAGCTGATCGGCATGGACCCGGCGAAGTACTGGGCGGCCGAGTCGGCGGGGCAGTGGAGTGGCGACTACCGGCAGACCAAGGCGCTGGTGGAGGCGCTGGGACTGTCGCTGCGGAAGCTGATCGGAGTGATGGGCCGCAACGACGAGCTGGCCGGGCATCTGCGGTCGGCCCTCGACGGGCGCTGGAAGGCGCACGTCAAAGCGGTCACCGAGATCACCACACTGAACAAGATCCGGGTGAGCGACGCCCTGCGCACCATGCATGCGGAGTTCGCGGAGTTCTCCGAGCGCTACATGGGGCACGTGGTGGCGCGGAACGACGACTCCCGGCTCAAGGAGGTCGCGGCCGAGCGCTCGGCGTATCTGCGCCGGCTGGTCGACCACTTCTGGGACCTGGTCGGGGACGCGGGCGAGGCACCGCCGTTCAACACTGTGACGACCCACTGACGGGAGCGCAGAGGGCACCGGACGGCAGCGGGCGGGGCGGGAGCCATTTCCGGTTCCCGCCC